>JAIXSF010000164.1 GCA_027484835.1 Rhizobiaceae bacterium
GCGCGGCCAGGCCGCCGGTTTGAACTTGCTCATGGCTTTCGTCCTGTCTCTGGGAAATGGGCGGGTCGGAAGACCGATCCGCTCAGAGCATCTTCACCTTGACGGTCTCTGCGGCAGCCTTTGCCAGGCGGTTGCGCAGCGGAAGACCGAATTGCGGGGACACGATTTCAAAAATGTCACCTTCTTCGGTGACAAAACCGTCCGCGACCGAGAGCGTCGCCGTGCCGTACATATGCACGTGCAGATCGCCCGGCTGGCAGAACAGCGCATACTTGAAGTGGTGATATTCGAGGTTCGCGATCGTGTGGGACATGTTGGCCTCACCCGAAAGGAACGGCTTTTCCCACACGGTCTGGCCAGCGCGGATGATGCGCGACGTGCCCTCGACATGATCGGGCAGGGCGCCAACGCGCAGCTCCGGACCGAAGGAGGCCGGACGCAGCTTTGAGTGTGCCAGGAAGAGGTAGTTGATCTTCTCCGTCACGTGGTCGGAAAACTCGTTGGCGACCGAAAAGCCGAGACGATGCGCCGTGCCGTCCTCGCCGATGATGTAATAGCCGGCCATCTCAGGCTCTTCACCGCCATCGAGCGCGAAGGAGGGCGAAACGAGATCATCGCCCGGAGCCACGGCGTTAAAGCCGTTGCCCTTGTAGAACCATTCGGGCTGGACACCGGTTTCGCCGGGCTTCGGCTTGCCGCCTTCCAGACCCATGCGGAACATCTTCATGGAATCGCTCATGCCGGCCGTATCGGCATGCATGCTGTCGCGGGCAGAAGCCGAACCCGTGTGGGTAAGGCCCGTACCGGTGAGATACATATGCGCTGGATCCGGGTGACGGACCGGGCAGTCGAGCCTGCCCTCGGCTGCCAGAGCCATGAGGTCGACGCTGTCGCCGGCACCCTGCTTTTCGATCAGGTCCGCGACAGTGGTGCCCGCGGCGATCGCCGCCTTGGCGAGGTCGTAGGTGGTTTCAAATCCTGGGACAAGGCGCGCAGCCTCACCCTGGCGACAAATGATGCCGCCAGCCTTCAATTGCGAGAGAAACATAAGCCTATCCTTAGACTGCTTTGTTCTTGTTGTAGACGTCGAAGAAGACAGCAGCCAAAAGCACGAGGCCCTTGATGAGCTGCTGGTAGTCGATGCCGATACCCATGATCGACATACCGTTGTTCATGACACCCATGATGAAGGCGCCGATGACTGCACCGGTGATCTTGCCAACGCCGCCCGAAGCCGAGGCGCCGCCGATGAAGCAGGCCGCGATGACGTCGAGTTCGAAGCCGACACCTGCCTTCGGCGTTGCCGAGTTGAGGCGTGCGGCAATGATCATGCCGGCAAGCGCTGCGAGCACACCCATGTTGACGAAGGTGAGGAAGACAAGCTTCTCGGTATTGATGCCCGAAAGCTTCGCAGCCTTCTCGTTACCGCCAAGCGCGTAGATGCGGCGACCGATGGTCGTGCGGGTGGTCACGAAGGAGTAGAGCGCGATCAGGATACCCATGACGACGAGCACGTTCGGCAGGCCGCGATAGGTGGCGAGCTGATAGCCGAGGAAGATCGCGACGACGCTGATGATGCCCATCTGCATCACGAAGAAGACGAACGGCTCGTTTTCGGTGCCGTGTTCTTCGTTCAGGCGACGGTTCTTCATGCCGGAAAAGATTGCGAGACCGACGAGGAGGACAACCAGGATGATGGCAACATGGTTGGCAATGCCGGAGACCGCAGGATCCGTAAGCGGCAGGAAGTCCGGGATGAAGCCGGTCGACAGCAGCGTGAATTCCTTGGGGAACGGTCCGATGGGACGGCCTTCCAAGACGACATAGGTCAGGCCGCGGAAAACCAGCATGCCGGCCAGCGTCACGATGAAGGAGGGGATCTTCTGGTAGGCAACCCAGTAACCCTGGGCCGCCCCCATCAGGCCGCCAAGGACCAGACACAGCGGCACGACCAGCGAGAAGTGCCAGCCCCATTTGACCAGCATGATCGCCGAAATGCCGCCGATAAAGGCAACGATCGAGCCGACCGACAGGTCGATATGCCCCGCCACGATGATCAGCAACATGCCCAGCGCCATGATGACGATGAAGGAGTTCTGAAGGACGAGGTTGGTGATGTTGACCGGACGGAAAAGGACGCCGTCAGTCAGGACCTGGAACAGCAGCATGATGACGACGAGCGCGAGCAGCAGGCCGTATTCACGGATGTTGTTGCGCAGGTAGTCGCCCACGGAGACCTTGGGGGTTTCGGTTCTTGTGTCGATGGCCATTAGTGTTTCTCCCCAGAGCGCATGATGGCACGCATGATGGACTCTTGGCTTGCTTCTTCCTTGGACAGTTCCGCGACGATGCGCCCTTCGTTCATGACGTAGATGCGGTCGCAGGTGCCGAGCAGTTCGGGCATTTCCGACGAGATCATCAGGATGCCCTTACCTTCGGCGGCAAGCTGGTTGATGATGGTGTAGATTTCGAATTTCGCACCGACGTCGATGCCGCGGGTCGGTTCGTCGAGGATCAGGATTTCAGGGTTGGTGAACAACCACTTCGACAGCACGACCTTCTGCTGGTTGCCGCCCGAAAGATTGACGGCCTCCTGATAGATCGAATGCGAACGGATCCTGAGCTTCTGGCGGTAGTCCGCAGCAACCCTGGCTTCCTTGCGATCGTCGATGACGGTGCCGCTGGACACGCCGTTCAGATTGGCGAGTGTCGTGTTTTCCTTGATGTTGTTCTGCAGGACGAGGCCCAGATGCTTTCGGTCTTCCGTCACATAGGCGAGACCGGCTTCGATGGCCTTCGGGATCGTCGAGACGTCGACCGACTTGCCGTGCATCGAGACGTCACCCGTGATCTTGTGACCCCAGGACTTGCCGAAAATGCTCATCGCCGTCTCGGTGCGTCCGGCACCCATCAGGCCCGCGATGCCGACCACTTCGCCGGCACGCACGTTGAAGGCGACATCATGCAGGAACTGGCGATCGCGGTGGTTCTGGTGGAAGACGTTCCAGTTCTTCACTTCAAGAAGCACATTGCCGATCTTCGGCTCGCGCTTCGGATAGCGGTCTTCCATGTCACGGCCGACCATACCCTTGATGATACGGTCCTCCGTGATTTCCTGGGTGTGACAGTCGAGCGTTTCGACCGTGCCGCCATCGCGCAGGCTCGTGATCTGGTCGGCGACCTTGCGGATTTCGTTGAGCTTGTGGGAGATGATGATCGACGTCATCCCCTGCTTGCGGAACTCCATGAGCAGCGTCAGCAGCGCATCCGAGTCGGTCTCGTTCAGAGATGCAGTAGGCTCGTCGAGAATAAGCAGGCGAACTTTCTTGGACAGGGCCTTGGCGATTTCGACCAGCTGCTGCTTGCCGACGCCGATGTCCGTGATGCGCGTCGACGGGGAATCCTTCAGGCCAACCTTCGCCAGCAGCTCTTTCGTCCGCGCAAAGGTCTGTGGCCAGTGGATCACGCCCTTTTCGGCGATTTCGTTGCCGAGGAAGATATTCTCGGCGATCGACAGGAGCGGCACGAGCGCCAGTTCCTGGTGAATGATGATGATGCCGAGTTCTTCACTGTCGGAGATCCGGCCGAAACGGCGGACCTCGCCGTCGTAATAGATGTCACCATCATAGGTGCCGGCGGGATAGACGCCGCTCAGGACCTTCATCAGTGTGGACTTGCCGGCACCGTTTTCGCCGACCAGCGCGTGGATCTCGCCCTCGCGAACCTTGAAGCTGACATTGTCCAGCGCCTTGACGCCGGGAAATGTCTTTGTGATGCCGCGCATCTCGAGAATGATGTTGTCCATGTGCAGAATTCCGGCACCTATTCAGCGATCCCTAAAGATCTAGCTGAAGGCGCGAGCTCCCTCAATGCGTATAGAAAATGGGTCCGCGACGAATCGCGGACCCGAGAATGATCCTCAGGATCAGTTGTCGATCTGCTCGGCCGTGTAGTAGCCGGCGCCGACGAGAACGTCCTTTGCATTGGCCTTGTCGACGGCGACAGGCTTCAGCAGGTAGGACGGAACGACCTTCACACCGTTGTTGTAGGTCTTCTCGTCGTTGATCTCGGGGGTCTTGCCACCGAGGATGGCTTCAACCATCGAGACAGCGACCTTTGCGAGTTCGCGGGTGTCCTTGAAGACGGTCGAATACTGCTCGTCTGCGAGGATCGACTTGACCGACGGAAGTTCGGCGTCCTGACCGGTGACGACCGGCATCTTGAGGTCGCCCGAGCCGTAGCCGACGCCCTTCAGAGCAGACAGGATACCGATGGACAGACCGTCATAGGGAGACAGAGCGCCATGCAGCTTGTCTTCGGTGTAGGTCGAGGAGAGCAGGTTTTCCATACGAGCCTGGGCGACCGTGCCGTCCCAACGCAGCGTACCGACCTGGTCCATGCCCTGCTGGCCGGACTTGATCACGATATCGCCGCTGTCGATCAGGGGCTGCAGGACAGACATGGCACCATCGTAGAAGAAGAATGCGTTGTTGTCGTCCGGCGAACCGCCGAAGAGCTCAACGTTCCACGGCTTGGTGTCCGGGAACTTGGCCTTGAGGCCGTCAACGAGGCTGGTTGCCTGGAGAACGCCGACCTGGAAGTTGTCGAAGGTGGCGTAGTAGTCGACGTTGCCCGAGTCGCGGATCAGACGGTCGTAAGCGATGACCTTTACGCCTGCGTCGGCAGCCTTCTGCAGGATGTCGGAGAGCGTCGTGCCGTCGATGGCGCCGATGACAAGAACCTTGGCACCCTTGGTGACCATGTTTTCGATCTGGGCCAGCTGGTTCGGAATGTCGTCGTCAGCAAACTGCAGGTCCGGGGTGTAGCCGGCGTCCTTGAACAGCTTCTCCATGGTCTCGCCATCGGAGATCCAGCGGGTGGACGTCTTGGTTGGCATCGAGATGCCGACGACACCCTTGTCCTGTGCGAAGGACATGGGTGCAAAAGATGCGATGCCGATTGCGAGCGACGCAATCAGGGCGCCAAGTTTCTTCATGGTAACCTCCCTGGTCATACCGTGCGAGGCCAAGCTCCTCCTGGCACCCGCTGAAACAAGAACGAGCGGCTGACGCAACAGCCCCCAGCTCCGCGGCGAGTCTTATCGCGCCCGATATACCGATCAAATGATTATTTTGACTTTCTGCATACCATGGTTGATATGTCGTTCATGGCCGAGATTCATATTCACCGATTGCAGCCCAAGCATTTGAACCTCATCCGCTCAATTGCGGAGCTTGGACAATTAAGCTTGGCCGCTCAAGAGCTTGCGCTGACGCAGCCTGCGGCTTCCCGCATGCTGGGTGAAATCGAGCGGTATGTCGGCTCGCCGATCTTCATTCGCACCCCGAAGGGTATGGAGCCCACGGCCGTCGGCAGCGCACTTTCGCGTCGGGCCATGAACGTGCTCGAGGAAATGCGCGAAGCCGCACGCGAGGTCGAAGCGATCCAGCGCGGGCTGACCGGCAAGGTCAGGCTCGGGGCGGTCACAGGCGGCGCTGTCGGATACGTGGTCCCCGCCATCCGGGCTTTGAAAGCAGAGGCGTCGACGGTCGACATTCACGTCGATGTGGCATCCAGTGGCGAAATGATCCGTGATCTTTTGTCCGGTCAGTATGATTTCGTCCTCGGTCGCATTCCGCCGGGTATCGATGCCAGACAATTCCACGTCGAAGGCGCGACCATGGAGGAAGTCGAGATCGTCGTGCATCGCAGCCACCCTCTGGTGAATGTCGATCGCCTGAACGTGTCGGATATGGCCCATTTCCCCTGGGTCATGCAGGCTCCGGGCACTCCGCTGCGTCAGGCCGTCGAAAACGTCTTTATCGAGGAAGGCGCACCGATCCCGCGCAACATCGTCAATACGACATCGCTGCTCGTGATGATCGCGATGCTGGCTTCATCGAACGCGATCGCGCCGATGTCACGAGAAGTATCCGATCTTCTGTGCCGGCAGACACCGATCGGGAACCTGACCACGCTCAAACTGGATACGCCGATCGAAGTCACGCCGTATCATCTGATCACGCTGAGCGGAAAGCGGCTGTCTCCGATCGCCGCACGGCTGCGGGAGTTGCTGCTTGGCCATTTTCTGACGCGAAACCGCTGACCGATCGACAGCCTGAGCGTCCAAAACCCGATAAGCTTGCAATTTCGGGCATGTCAGGCACACTGTCACCCATCCGTCATGAATCGGAGCTCGTGGAGCATTGATGACAGAGCAGCCGGAAGGGCAGCGCCACGACGACGATGGCGTTGAGAGAACCGCAGCAGGCGTGGTCGATCTCGGTATCTACCGTCAGGCCCTTGATCCTCTTCCCATCACCTTTCATCGCCGGGAACTCGATGCGATCCTCTGGATCTATGGCCGCATGGTGGGCGAGGGGGAATGGCGTGACTATGCGATCGACCACCTCAAAGACAAAGCGGTCTTCTCCGTGTTCAAGCGGGCAGGCGAATATCCACTCTACCGGATCGAGAAAAACCCCAAGCTCGCAGCCAAGCAGGGCGCCTTTTCAGTGGTTGCGACCGACGGTCGGATCCTGAAACGAGGCCATGACCTGCAACAGGTGCTCAAGGTCTTCGACAAGGCTCTGAAGAGCCGTGACTGACGCCGAGAAAGCGGGCAAGCGTCAGAAGGACATGTCCGGCGGTGTCGTGCTTGCCTCTCCGAGCGCCTTCTGCATCAAGACCGTATCGAGCCATTGACCGTGCTTGAAGCCGGTTCCGACCAATCGGCCAGCCAGTTCGAAGCCGCAACTGCGATGCACGGCCATGGAAGCCTCACTCGCGCCACCGACCACGGCGACCATTTGCCGGAACCCCAAAGCCTCACATCGACCGAGCAAGGCGAGAAGCAACGCTTTGCCGATACCGCGGCCCCGGGCGGAGGCATGTATGTAGATGGAATCCTCGACGAGCCATCGGTAGGCTGGACGGGTTCGGAAGGCCGAACCATAGGCAAAGCCTGCAACGAAGCCTGTGTCGTCGACAGCCACCAGATAGGGGTATCCCTTGTCCTTGAGAGCATTGAAGCGGGCTGTCATTTCCTCAAGGCCGGGAGGCTCAAGCTCATAGCTCGCCGTCCCATTCAAGACGGCATCGGCATAGATGGCCGTGACGGCAGGAAGCTGCTCGGGCGTCATATCGAGAATGGCGAGGTTCATTCAAAGGCTCCGGGATCGTCGCCTTATTCCACGGGCAATGCGCCCAGACAAGCACGGGGATGTCATGGTGACAGACGCTTGCACCGCGCCGCCCTTCGCTTTTCGACACAATGGGCCGACAGTCGGCTTGACTCGCACTAAAAACCTTGTAATCCCTCGCCGCGAAGAGGAATTCGGTCCATGCACGCTTTCGGGCAACCCTTTGCGGTCTTCCACCTCCTGCAGCACGCCGCTGCCGGTGGCGCATGCCTTTCTCTTGCATCCACGACCAAGGCCAAAACGACGACGAAAACCGTCTGACGTCTTCGGCCACCGCTCTCTCCCCGGCACGGCCGGGGACAAGGAAGGTTGCGTCCTGTCGCGAACTTCCCCTCACCATCCGCGGAGAGACAGAAAGAGAGCATAGACATGGGCTTCAAGATTGCAGTCGTAGGCGCCACCGGCAATGTCGGTCGCGAAATGCTGAACATCCTTTCAGAGCGCGGCTTTCCGGCATCTCAGGTGATCGCGCTGGCATCGGCCCGCTCGCAGGGCACGGAAGTTTCCTTCGGCGATAGCGTCCTGAAGGTCCAGAACCTCGAAAACTATGACTGGTCGGACACGGATATCTGCCTGATGTCGGCCGGTGGCACGATCTCGCAGAAGTGGTCGCCGAAGATCGGCGCACAGGGTTGCGTCGTCATCGACAACTCTTCGGCCTGGCGCTACGACGCCGACGTTCCGTTGATCGTTCCGGAAGTCAACCCGGACGCCATCGTCGACTTCAAGAAGCGCAACATCATTGCCAACCCGAATTGCTCGACCGCACAGCTGGTCGTGGCTCTGAAGCCGCTGCATGACGTCGCCAAGATCAAGCGCGTCGTCGTCTCGACCTACCAGTCGGTTTCCGGCGCAGGCAAGGAAGGCATGGACGAGCTCTTCACCCAGACCCGCGCCGTCTTCGTCGCCGATCCGGTCGAGGCGAAGAAGTTCACCAAGCGCATCGCCTTTAACGTCATCCCGCACATCGATGTGTTCATGGAAGACGGCTACACGAAGGAAGAGTGGAAGGTCCTCGCCGAGACCAAGAAGATGCTCGACCCGAAGATCAAGGTGACCTGCACGGCCGTTCGCGTGCCCGTCTTCATCGGCCATTCGGAATCGGTCAACATCGAGTTCGAAAACGAGATCACGGCCGACCAGGCGCGCGACATCCTGCGCGACGCGCCCGGTTGCCTCGTCATCGACAAGCATGAGAACGGTGGCTACATCACGCCGCTTGAATGCGCTGGCGAAGACGCAACCTTCATCTCCCGTATCCGCGAAGACGCAACGGTCGAAAACGGTCTGAACATGTGGATTGTTTCGGACAACCTGCGCAAGGGCGCCGCACTGAACGCGGTTCAGATCGCGGAGCTGCTCGTGAACCGCGGCTTGATCAAGCCCCGCGCGGCAGCCTGACAGTAGAGAATTGAGGCTTCCCGACCGACCTCGGGGAGCCTCATGAGGACCTTTCAGCTGAAAGTGATCCCGATTTGAGACGCCGACGGCCTCACATGAGCACTGGACGGATGACAGACTTCCCATTCGCTGGCATGGTGCGGCCGATTCGAACCCATCCACAGTCCGTAATGAGGCATGAATGCGACTGACTTCAACTCTGTCGGCAGCCCTGATTTCCGTAGCCACCTTGATGGCGGGCGCCGGAACTGCGGCAGCGGCCGCTTGCAGCAACACCTCCGAAGGTTTCGAGGCATGGACCGAAGCGTTTAAGCAGCAGGCTGCGGGTCAGGGCTTCAACCAGCGCATGCTGGACAAGGTCTTCTCCACGGTCAACTACAGCCGCAGCACGATCAGTGCGGACCGCGGCCAGAAGAGCTTCAAGCTTTCCTTCGACCAGTTCATGCAGAAGCGCGGTGGTCAGACGATCATCAACCGCGGCAAGACCATGAAGAAGAACAACGCCGCGCTTTTTGCCAAGCTCGAGCAGCGTTATGGTGTGCCCTCCGGTCCGTTGATCGCCATCTGGGGCATGGAAACGGGCTTCGGCTCCTTCCTGGGCAAGGAGCACACGCTCTCCGCCGTGACCACGCTCGCCTTCGACTGCCGCCGCAGCGAGTTCTTCACGGATCAGCTGTATGCAGCGCTCGAGCTGGTTCAGGCCGGCAATCTCGATGTGAATGCCAAGGGCGCTGCCCATGGCGAAATCGGCCAGACGCAGTTCCTGCCGCGCAATGTCGTGCGCTATGGTGCTGACGGCGATGGTGACGGCCATATCGACATGGTGCGTTCGCGCGCCGATGCGCTGGCCTCCACCGCAAACTTCCTGCGCGGCCATGGCTGGCAGCCGGGTGCGGGTTACCAGCAGGGCGAGCCGAACTTCGTGGCGATCCAGGGCTGGAACGCGGCCAAGGTCTACCAGCAGGCCATCGCCTATATTGGCGCTCAAATCGACGCCCAGTAATCAAGCAAAACGGCGGCCCAAGGCCGCCGTTTTCATTTCAGACAAGCGCCACGCCAGCGATCAGTCTTCCTGGGCGCGTACCTCAGGGTCGAGGCGGGTGAAATCCTGGGTATTTGGATCCATCAGCCACAGCTCCCCATTGCTGATGTCGAACCAGGCACCGTGGATCTTGAGCTTTCCACGCTCCTCGAGGATTTTGACACAGGGGAAGGTTCGCAGGTTCGAAATCGAATTGCGGATGGAAATGCGCTCGAGAGCCGTCTGGCGCTCTGCGGGTGTCATCCCCGAATTGCCCTGGATCTGTTCGGCAGCGGGTGCCACGAGGTTCATCCACTTGCCGATGAAATCGCCGGGCGACAGCGGCTCCGCATTGGGATCGAGCGCCGCGCGAATGCCTCCGCAACGCCCGTGGCCCATGACGATGATGTCCTGCACCCTCAGCGCCTGAACGGCGAATTCAAGCGCCGCAGAGGTCGAGTGATACTGGCCGTCGGGCTCGTAGGGCGGAACCATGTTGGCGACGTTGCGCACGACGAAGAGTTCGCCAGGCACGGAATCGAAGATCATCTCGGGCGCTGCCCGTGAGTCACAGCAGGCGACGACAAGAGTATTCGGCTTCTGGCCTTGCTCTGCGAGCACCCGGTACCGTTCGCGTTGGTCGGTGTACCGGCCCCCCATGAAATTGCGGTAGCCAGAAAGAAGGGCGGGAGGAAAATGGGTCATTGCTACGGATTAGCGCGCGTCCGGGGCTGTGGCAACCTGGGACCGCTGTGCATCTGGCTTCCAAATTCACTTTTGGCCGCTTGGTTTCCTCTGTGCCGGGTGCATCAGGCGCCGCATCTGCACCATCGCTATGGGCGTCGAGAGGCTTGATGCATCGCTTTCCAGGGCCAGTTCGTCACCGCCGCGTTTGGCAGTTCGCGCCAGAATTTCAAAGACACTGGCCGTCGCCATCTGCAGTGCCTTCTCTTCCTCCATGCCGTCCAGCAACCGGGCAAGGAAGACCGCCGCTAGAAGATCACCCAGCCCGTTCGGCGGATTGTCGATCAGCCTGTGTTCGGCAAGCAGGGCAGAACGGCCGCTCAGCAGCAGATTGCCGGTCCCGCCCGCCATCATCGGAACGGCGGACGTGACGAGCATGCGTTTCGGCCCGAGCGACAATGCGGCGTCGATGATGGCCTGGTTGCTGATCAGCTCACCGCCGGCAAGCCACTGCAACTCGTAACGATTGGGCGTCGCGAGATCGGCGAGGGGAATGAGGTCGTCACGGATGGCCGAGGCCGTATCGATCGGAACATAGAGCCCTCCGAGGTCCCCCATCACGGGATCACAGACATAGATCAGGTCCGAGTTCCGCCCCTTCGCCGCCTCGACGAGCCGTGCAACGGCCGCAGGTTGGCGTGCGCTGCCGAAATAGCCCGTCAAAATGGCGGATACTTCGCCAAGCCATGGTGCCCTGATCAGATCGTCGATGGCGCGATCGAAGTCATCGTCGGGGAAACGGAGCCGGGTCGAAGGCCCGTGACCGGGATGCCAAGGCAACACGATCGTGGGAAGCGCCCAGACGGCTCGCCCAAGGGTTTCGAGCGCAAAGACCGCTGCCCGGTTGCCGACCGATCCACGGACTACATGGCTCGAAATGACGATGACGGCGCCGCCTTTTTTATCCTGCATTGACTTCATTCCATGATGGGGTCCGGCAATCGAACCGCGAGACTGGCTTTAGATGCGAAAATTTCCTGAATTAAGCGATTTTCACCGCATATTTTTGCCTGATTTTTTCCTACTTCTGTTCCATACATACTTTAGCAAGCCATTTGCTGGAACATTACGCGAAATGGCGCGATCGACGGAGGGGAAAAATGGGCAGGACTGGCATAAGCAAGCGGGACGAGTTGCTGGAAAAGGCAGGGGCAGTGGCAGGGGAGCGCGGCGAAGCATTCATCCCGCCTGCGGTGATTTTCAGCAGAGCCAGCAATGACGACCTCGATCGCTATGATGACCAGATGCTTGCCCGATCTGCGGCCAGAGCCGCCAGTGACATCGCAAGCTGGCATCGCCAGGCGCCGTACATCCGCATCGAGCCAATCGATGGCGTGAAGCCGAACGGCACCGCGGTCAGCGTTCTCTCCATCGTCGATCACAACAAGTCTTTCCTTTACGATTCGCTGATGGCGGAAGTGACGAGCCACTACCGCGATATCTTCATGGCGGTGCATCCGATCCTTGCCGTGACGGCGCGTGGCGATGTTTCGCTGTCCAACCCGGACTCGGATCCGGAAGGCGCAATCAAGGTAAGCTACATCCAGCTGCATCTGGCACCGTTGAGCTCCGATCAGGCGACAGATCTCGTCCAGAGGATCCAGCACGTTCTCGGCCAGGTCAAAATGGCATCGACCGACTGGAAGCCGATGCTGAACCTGCTCGAAAAGACGCTCTCCGAGCTGCGCGATCTCTCTGCCGGCAGAAGCGAGGCGGAGCGCGACGAAGCGGTCGCTTTCCTGGAATGGCTGCGCAACAACAATTTCACCTTCCTCGGCATGCGGGAATATGTCTATTCCGGCGAAGGCGCAGAGGCGACCGTCGAGCGGGACAAGGGCAGCGGTCTTGGCATTCTCTCCGATCCCAGCGTGCTCGTGCTGCGCCAGTGCCAGAACCACGTCACGACGACACCCGAAATTCTCGCGTTCCTGCAAGGGCCGGATTATCTGATCGTCACCAAGGCGAACGTCAAATCCGTCGTCCACCGCCGCGCCTACATGGACTATGTTGGCGTGAAGCGATTTGGACCGAATGGCAAGGTGGTCGGGGAGCTCCGCATCGTCGGCCTCTTTACCGCCACTGCCTATACGCGATCGGTCAATCAGATCCCCCTCCTTCGAGCCAAGGTCGAGAAGGTCGTCTCGCACTTCGACTTCGATCCGCGCAGCCATTCGGGACGAATGCTGCAAAACACACTTGAAAACTACCCGCGCGACGATCTCTTCCAGATCACTCCGGACCTTCTCGCCAAGTTCTGCGAGCAGATCAACGACCTCTCGGAACGGCCCCGTGTGCGCGTTTTGCCGCGCATCGACCACTTCGATCGTTTCGTCTCTCTGATCGTCTATGTGCCACGTGAAGATTACAACTCGATGGTCCGCGAGAAGATCGGGCTTTATTTCCAGTCGGTCTACAAGGGGCACGTCTCGGCCTTCTATCCGGCCTTCCCCGAAGGGGGCGTAGCGCGCGTGCACATCATCATCGGTCGGCGGGAAGGGGCCACGCCTCAGATCCCGCAGGCAACCCTTGAGGACGCCGTCCGTGAAATCACGGCCCGCTGGACCGATCGCTTTGCTGCCCTGGCCGGACCGGGAGCGCCGACGCTTGACGTGGGCCAGGCCTTCGAGGAGGCCTTTACACCGGAAGAGGCTGTCAGCGACCTCCGCCACATCAAGGCCTGCATTGCAGGCGCGCCGCTGTCGCTGGCATTCCATCAGGTCACGGGCGATCACGGACCTCTGCTTTACCTGAAGATCTTCCACGCAGGGGATCATCTCCCGCTGTCTCGGCGCGTACCCCTCCTGGAAAACCTTGGCTTCAGGGTGATCAGCGAACGCACGTTCGACATCGGTATCGGTTCACAGGGAGCAGGAGCGCGCTCGGTCGTTCTGCATGACATGGAGCTGCAGGTCCCGGACGGCCTAAGCTTCGACATGAAGCAACACGGGGGCCAGATCGAGGAGGCCTTCCTTGCCGCCTTTACCGGTGCGGTCGATAACGACGCCTTCAACAGGTTGATCCTCGCGGCTGGCGTCAGCGCCCGGGAGGCTTCGATCCTGAGGGCCTATGCCGCCTACCTCCGCCAGGCCGGCGCCGTCTATTCCCTCACTTACATGGCAGAGACGCTCGCCAAACACCCTGCGATCGCTGCAGACCTCGTGACGTTGTTCCGCAATCGTTTCGACACGAAGCTGGCAGAAAAATCCCGCGAGAGCCGCGAGGCTGAACTGCTTCCCGCGCTGGAAAGCAGGCTGAACGACGTCAAGAGCCTCGACGAGGACCGGATTCTTCGTCGCTACATCAATGCGATCGAAGCGACGCTCAGAACGAACTTCTTCCAGAAAGGCTACCAGCAGAGCGATCGTCCGATGCTCGCCTTCAAGTTCGATCCGCACAAGCTGGAAGGTCTGCCCGAACCGCGGCCCTTCCGCGAGATCTTCGTCTACGGCGTCGAGGTGGAAGGCGTGCATCTTCGCTTCGGCAAGGTGGCACGCGGCGGTCTGCGCTGGTCTGACCGTGCCCAGGATTACCGCACGGAAGTTCTGGGCCTCGTGAAGGCCCAGCAGGTCAAGAACGCCGTCATCGTTCCCGTCGGCGCGAAGGGCGGGTTCTTCCCGAAGCTGCTGCCTCCTCAAAGCAACCGCGAAGCCTGGTTGGCAGCCGGCACGGAAGCGTACAAGACCTATATCCGCACACTGCTGTCGATCACCGACAACATCGTCGCAGGGGAGGTCTCGCCTCCCGAAGACACGCTTCGCCTGGATGGTGACGACCCGTATTTTGTTGTGGCCGCCGACAAGGGCACGGCCACCTTTTCCGATACCGCGAACGGCCTTGCGCAAGCCGCCGGCTTCTGGCTCGACGACGCTTTCGCATCGGGCGGCTCGGCCGGTTACGACCACAAGAAGATGGGCATCACTGCCCGTGGCGCCTGGGAAACCGTGAAGCGGCATTTCCGCGAGATCGACACTGACATCCAGACGACCCCGTTCACCGTTGCCGGTGTCGGCGATATGTCAGGCGACGTGTTCGGCAACGGCATGCTGCTTTCGCAAAAGATCAGGCTGATTGCTGCCTTCGACCATCGCGACATCTTCATCGATCCCAATCCGGATCCGGCGACTTCCTTTGCGGAACGCAAACGCATGTTCGATCTGCCGCGATCCAGCTGGCAGGACTACGATCGCTCGACGCTGTCGCCTGGCGCGATGATCATCTCTCGCGCCGAGAAATCCGTGAAGCTGACGCCGGAGGCTGCCACAGCCATTGGTCTGGAAACCACGACCGCGACGCCTATGGACATCATGACGGCGATCCTGAAGGCACCTGTCGACCTGCTCTGGTTTGGCGGTATCGGCACCTACATCAAGGCGGCGGCGGAAACCGACGCGGAAGTCGGCGACCGTGCCAATGATCCCATCCGCATCAACGCAACCGATGTTCGTGCAAAGGTCATCGGGGAAGGGGCCAATCTCGGTGTCACCCAGAAGGGCCGTATCGCCTATGCACTGAACGGCGGTCGGTGCAATTCCGATGCGATCGACAACTCCGCCGGGGTGAATTCGTCCGACGTCGAGGTCAACATCAAGATCGCTCTCAGCCCCGCCATGCAGGAGGGACGCCTGCCGCGCGAGAAGCGCAACGTGCTCCTGGCGCAGATGACCGACGAAGTGGCCGGCCTCGTGCTGCGCAACAACTATCTCCAGTCACTGTCGATCTCCCTGACCGAGGCAAAGGGTGCCGGCAATCGGGAAGAACTGAGCCGGCTGATGGATTATCTCGAGGGTATCGGACGCCTCAATCGGAAGGTCGAGACCCTCCCCGATGCAGCCGCAGTCGCGGAACGTTATGTGTCGGGCAAGGCGCTCACGCGCCCCGAGATTGGCGTGCTGCTCTCCTATGCGAAGATCATTCTCTTCGATCAGCTGATCGAGTCCGACCTGCCGGATGACCACTACTGCGAAACGACCCTGTTCAACTATTTCCCCGCAGCCATGCGCAAGGATTTTGGTCCGGACATCGCCGCACATCGCCTGCGCCGGGAAATCATTGCAACGGTGCTTGCGAACCACGCGATCAATCGCGGCGGCCCAGGCTTTGTCGTCTCGGTCTGTGATGCGACCGGCAGCACGCCGCATGAGGCGGTCAAGGCAGCTCTGGTGACGCGCGATGCGCTCGGATTGTCGGCTCTATGGGACAAGATCGACGCGCTGGACGCCAGGATTCCGGGGCAGACCCAGAACCGGCTCTACGCGATCGTTGCCGAGGTCTATGCTGTCATGACCCGGCTCTTGATCGATACCGGTCTGGCAAAGGGATCGATCGCCGATGCCGTCGCCCAGGTGACGGCCGCCGTTGCAGCCGCAACGCCGGTGTTCAAGAAATCCGTGCCGGCGCCGCTTCGCCAGCATTTCGACGATCAGATCACCGAACTGAAGGAAGCCGGAGTTCCTTCGGCCCTTGCAGCCGAAGTCGTCAACCTGCAGACCATGCAGCTGCTGCCGGAAATCCTGCAGATCGCCGAGAAGACCGGCGCCGACTTCGCCGGCGCCATGCGAGGCTTCTTCGCCGTGTCGGAAGCGTTCCGAATCGGCCGTATCATCGAGACGGCGGGACGGATCCAGACCGTGGATCACTACGACAGTCTCGCTCTGACACGCAGTCTGGATCGTATCGGACAGGCCCGTCGTCAGATCGTCTGCGCCGCCTTGAATAGCCACGGCAAGGACGCCGAGCCGGTCGGAGCCTGGCTGGCAACCGACAGGATGCGCGTCGAAAGGATCGGCAAGGAACTGGCCTCGATCGTGGACAGCGGCGAGCCGAGCATCTCCAAACTTGCGGTCGCAGCAGGTCTTCTGGGTGATCTTGCACAAGACCACGTGAGGTGACACTGTCCCGGGCCTGAGAGCCTGTGGGGGTGCGCGTGACGACAAGTACAGAGACTGAAATCAGCCACGGTCCCCTCAACAGGGGGGTCCGTAGCTGGATGTTTTTCGACTGGGCCGCACAGCCCTTTTTTACGGTCGTCACCACCTTCATCTTCGGTCCCTATTTCGTCTCGCGGATGACCGAAGATCCAGTCAGCGCACAGACCGCCTGGAGCAACGCGGCGACAATATCGGGCGTGATCATCGCCATCCTGGCACCGATCCTCGGCTCGATCGCCGATGAATCCGGAGCCCGGAAACCGTGGATCGCGTTTTTTGCCCTGATCAAGATCGTCTGTCTCGCCCTGCTCTGGACCGCAGCACCGGGGTCTTCCGTCGCCTTCGTGATGCTGCTGATGATCCTCGCCAGCGTCGCAGCCGAATTCTCGATCGTCTTCAACGATTCGATGATGCCGCGGCTTGTGAGCCAGAAGGATGTCGGGCGCGTCTCCAACATCGCTTGGGGCATGGGCTATATGGGCGGCATGATCGTGCTGATCTTTGTCGTCCTGTTCCTGGCCGGAAATCCGACGACCGGAAAGACGCTCATCGGAATGGACCCGCTTTTCGGGCTGGATCCCGCAGCCGGTGAGGACGCGCGCATCACCGGTCCGATCTCGGCAGTCTGGTATCTCCTGTTCATCATTCCGATGTTTCTCTTCACCCCGGATGCCGCGAAAGGACTGCCACTCGTCTCCGCTGTCGGCTCCGGCCTTCGAGAGATCCGGTCAACACTGCGCGAACTCCGCCATCGCGGCAATATCCTGCGCTTCCTGATTGCCCGCATGATCTATCAGGACGGCGTCAACGGTCTGCTTGTGCTCGGTGGCGTGTTTGCCGCCGCGATGTTCGGCTGGTCGACAATGGAGATCGGCATCTACGGCATCATCTTGAACGTCGTCGCGATCTTCGGCTGCCTTCTGGCGGGTCGAGTGGACCGCGCGCTGGGGTCCAAGGTGGTTGTGATCGTCAGCTTGGTAATGCTGATCATCGCGACATTCGGCATCATCTCGACCGGGCCCGATTTTACGCTCTTCGGGGTGATCAGTCTGCCCGTAACCGAAACCGAAGGCCTTTTCGCCACACCGGCAGAGAAGGCCTACATTCTCTATGGGCTCCTGATCGGCATGTCCTTTGGTCCGGTTCAGGCTTCCTCCCGCTCCTACCTGGCGCGCAGCGTCGAACTGCACGAAGCCGGTCGCTACTTCGGCATCTATTCCCTCTCGGGCCGGGCGACGAGCTTTCTGGCAACGCTTTCCTTTTCCGTGGTGACCGCCTGGTCGGGCTCAGCCCGGGCGGGCATGGCAACCCTCTTGGTCTTCCTGATCGGGGGGCTGGTCCTGCTCTGGAAGACCTCCTATCCCGCCAGGGACAAGTAGACCGCCTAGACAAGCAAAGGGCCGGTGGAGAGATCCACCGGCCCTTTGCTTATGCGGGACTGGTTTTCCTCAGTGGCGGAAATGGCGCACGCCGGTGAAGACCATGGCAACGCCATGCTCGTCGGCAGCGGCAATCACCTCTTCGTCGCGCATCGAGCCGCCGGGCTGGATGACGGCCGTGGCGCCGGCAGCAATGGCGGCGAGAAGCCCGTCAGCGAAGGGATAGAAGGCTTCAGAAGCGACGGCAGAGCCTTTCGTCAGCGGAGCAGCGAGCCCGAGCGCCTTTGCGGCATCCTCCGCCTTCAGTGCGGCAATGCGCGCAGAATCCACGCGGCTCATCTGACCGGCACCAATGCCCGCCGTCTGGCCGTCCTTGGCATAGATGACGGCATTCGACTTCACATGCTTGGCGATCTTGAAGGCGAACTTCATGTCTTCAAGCTCGGTCGCGGTCGGAGCACGCTTGGTGACGACCTTGAGGTCGAGATCCTCGACCATGACATTGTCACGGCTCTGGACAAGCAGACCGCCCGACACCGTTTTTGCCATCAGCCCGCGGGCGCGCGGGTCGGGCAGGGCACCCGTTGTCAGCAGGCGCAAGTTCGGCTTGGCCGCAATGATCGCCTTTGCCTCCTCGGTGACCTCAGGCGCGATGATCACTTCGGTGAAGAGCTTGACGATCTCCTGCGCCGTCTCCGCGTCGAGAAGCTGGTTGAGCGCAATGATCCCACCAAAGGCAGAGGTGCTGTCACAGGCCAGTGCCCGCTTATAGGCCTCGACGAGGCTAGAACCGGTTGCGACACCGCAGGGGTTGGCATGCTTGATGATCGCGCAGGCCGGGCCGTTTTCCGGCGGGAACTCGGCAACGAGTTCGAAGGCGGCATCCGTGTCGTTGATGTTGTTGTAGGAGAGCTGCTTGCCCTGCAAAAGCGTGGCCGTTGCGACGCCGGGGCGGTTCTCGCCGGTGACATAGAAGCCGGCGCTCTGGTGCGGGTTTTCACCGTAGCGCATCTTCTCCTTCAGCATGCCGCCCACGACACGGAAGGCCGGCATGTCGATTTCGAGCGCTTCGGCGAACCAGTTGGAAATGGCTGCATCATAGGCAGCCGTGCGTGCATAGGCCTTGGCCGCGAGACGCTGGCGGAGCGCATAGGTCGTCTGGCCGTCATTTTCGCCGAGCGCTGCGATGACCTCGGGGTAGTCCGCAGCATCCGTGACGACGGTGACATAGGCATGGTTTTTCGCCGAGGCGCGGATCATCGCGGGACCACCGATGTCGATGTTCTCGACGGTGGTCGGGTAGTCACCGCCGGCGGCACGAACCTGCTCGAACGGATAGAGATTGATGACGGAGAGATCGATAGCCTCGATCCCATGCGCCTTCATGGCCTCGACATGCTCGGCATCGTCGCGGATCGAGAGGAGCCCGCCATGCACCAGCGGATGCAAGGTCTTGACGCGGCCATCCATGATTTCCGGAAAGCCGGTGATCTCCGAGACGTCGATAACCGGCAAGCCCGCGGCAGCCAGCGCCTTGTGGGTGCCACCGGTCGATAAAAGGCGCACACCGCGCTGATGCAGCGCCTGGGCGAACTCCACGATGCCCGTCTTGTCGGACACGGACAGAAGTGCCGTGCGCACGCGCACGAGGTCAGGGGCGGGGATCTTCTTGGAAACGACGGCCATGGTTCACTCCGAGCTGGCGGGCGCCCGGACAAGCGGCAGCGGGCGCGATGCCGCCGCCTAGCACAGCTTCATCATTGATGAAACCGCAAGATCGCCAGCATCAGGCGTGATGGGCAAGAAACCAGCGGATTTCCGGGCCTTGGAACACGATCTCGAGCTGCTCGGAAGGGCGG
This sequence comes from Rhizobiaceae bacterium, assembly GCA_027484835.1. Lineage (GTDB taxonomy): Bacteria > Pseudomonadota > Alphaproteobacteria > Rhizobiales > Rhizobiaceae > Allorhizobium. The sequence goes on from JAIXSF010000164.1 coordinate 19,534, forward strand.
ATGCCGGAGACATCGGCAAAGAAGACGTCTTCGCGGACGCTGAGTTCGCCAACCGGGATCGAAAAGAACCAGCTTTCTCCATCCGGTGCGACCAGCCGAACCCTGCGATCGTCGGAACGCTCGACTGTGATGGAGGGATGGATGTGAAAGCGCGCGACGACTTCAGCAGCGGGCAGATTGGGTGTCGGCATGCCATCCGGCAACAGCAGCCGGTCCCTCCCAGCAATTTTGTTCCCCTGCTCGTTGATGCGGATCTCCCGCTCATGCAGCACGCCGAACCGCGCGACATATCCATCATGGCGGGCCGACAGCCGATCGCTCCCGTCCGGTCCGGTCTGTCGGTCGACGTCGATGCGGGTGGGACCAGCCAATATGATGGGGCCGAGATGGGAGGAACGGGCGATCTTTGCCGAGGAGACATCCCCGATGCAGACTGCGGAATGGGCAGCCGTGGTGCGCGACAATTGGCGGATCCGCTCTCCTGCAAAACGCGGAGACCCGCTGTTGATAATGAAACGGTTGCGGCCAGATGACAGTTCGAAGGAAAGGCAGCCGGCATGCGCCGTCGTCGAGAGGCGGGTGGAAAGCGGCTTGCCGGTATCGACGAGAATGGTCGTATCGCCACCGGACAGGCGGTGATACCCGCCGTGCGGCAGCGCCTTGAATGGTTGCCCCGAGGTCTCGTCGTAGCGCAGCACGCTCATCAGGTCCGTCGCAAGCGAGGAGCTGGAGCCGTTGAAAAGCGCAAGGTCCCCGCTGCTGTGACGGAAGAACCGGACAGCCGGATACATGCGGTCGATGACGGGAATGAGCTTCGGGGGAACCTCATGGCCGAGATTGATGTAGCTCTGGCGCAGCGGCAACAGATCGAAGAGCAGATCGACCGAAGCCTGCGGATTTCGGGAGACATGGCTGCCATCCGCAAGGATCTGTCGTTCCAGCTCCCGATCCAGCATTCGTCCCGCGCGACGGACCGCAGCCGGTCGCGCCTCGGCAGCGATGGACGCCATGGCAATGGCAATGCGCGCCTTCAGACGAGGCAGGCCATCCGGAAGCGAATCCACGCGGCGCTGCAGATAAAGCACCTGCTGACTGAGCGAATTCGTGAAGCGCCGATAGAAAGCCGCTTCCGCATCCTGAAGTACGACGGGTGAATGGGAGAGCCAGCTGATGATCCGTCGGGAGACAACCTCGCTGTTCCAGGCGAGGTCATAAGTCCGACGACCGTGGAGGGAGATCCATTGGTCGGTAAGCTGGCGGGCATTGCTGCAGGCCGCAGGGCTCTTGTCGGCGCGCATATGCCGCAGCCACCCGAAACCATGCAGACGCCGTGCAAACTGAACGGACGGCAGTTCGAGGGCGAAGGGCGATTCACCATCCGCATCGAGAATACGGCCAGCCAGGGGGAAACGACCGCTGAGGATCTCTTCGGCGACGAACGAATCAACGGCTCTCAGATCTGTCGGAGCAACGACCACACGGCTCACCCGGAAACTGCCGCGCTGAAAGGCGACCGGCTTCAGGACAGCACCGGCCTGCCGCAAACGCCGCCAGCTTTCGGCGACGTGAAGCGTCATCAGTCGGGCGCGATCTTCGATTCGCATACTGTTCCCTGTTGCCGGATCATGATGATCCCGCCATTTCGGTTGTCCGGGCCATCGCAAACGCCAGACCCGAAGGCTCGCCGAATGCAATTTCTGGTGAACGAAATTTCATGTCATAGCGTCATGCCGCGGGCATGCGGAGCCATCGGCGATGAGCGCGCAGACTTCCCAACAGGTTTATTGAGATATTAGTTAAATTTTAGCAATGACCGCCGCGTAGAAGCCATCCAGCCCACCCTCCGATGAGAGCATGGCGGGCGTGGTCCGGAATTCGCCACGCGTCGTGATGGCCGCCTCGAGGCCGGACCAGTCAGCTGGATCGATCGCGATGAGGCGCAGCCCAGGCATATCCGTAAGCAAGCGGTCGACGATCTCTTCGCCTTCCGATGGATCGATGGAGCAATTGGAAAAGACGAGGCGGCCACCGGGCCTCAGCAGCGTCACGGCATGCCGAAGTAGTTTCTCCTGAAGCGCCGCAAGCTTGGCAATGTCACCTGCATCCTTGGTCCAGAGAACATCGGGATGACGCCGCGTGGTGCCCGTCGACGAACAAGGAGCATCGAGCAGGATGGCATCGAATTCGGCTTCGCTGATGTCGAGGAGATTGGAGCACC
>JAIXSF010000066.1 GCA_027484835.1 Rhizobiaceae bacterium
CCGGCTCCAAAACCGTAGGTATTCAGCATCGAAACGACAAGGAACATGAAGAGCGAGGCGCCCCATATCCCCGGAACATTCGAGTTTCCGCCGGCAACCGCGGTGCCGCCGATGACGACAACGGCAATCGACATCAGGAGATATTCCGTGCCCATGTTGAGCGCCGCACCGCCGGAGAAGCTGGCGAGCAGATAGCCGCAGAGCGAGGCGAGCACGGCACAGAGCAGGTAAGTGACAAGCCGCGTGCCGTCGATCGGAATGCCGGCCATGCGGGCGGCCCGGATGCTCTGGCCGATCGCTGCAATCGAGCGTCCGTAGACCGTGCGGTTGATGACGTACCAGACGATGACGGACAGCACCAATGCCACGAGCGCGACATTCGGGATGCCTGCCGTCGTGGCCGTGGTGAAGTCGGCAAGCCAACTCGGCGGCTTGATGCGCAAGCCCCGGTTCGTCCAGATGGCCGTCGACTGCACGATGAAGCTCATCGACAGCGTCGCGATGATCGGCGGGATGCGGAGGAGCTTGATGAGCGCGTAATTGCCGATCCCGATCGCAATCCCGATGCCGATGGCAACCAGCAGCCCCGTCAGGATCATGCTGTTCTCGACATTCATCACCTTTAGCGAAACAGTCGCCGCAAGGGTCATGTTGGCGGGCACCGAGAGGTCGATATTTCCAGGGCCGAGCGTGATCACCAGCATCTGCCCGAGGCCGACCAACACGGAAAACGCCCCGAAGGTAAGGGCCGCCTGTGCAAGCCCGACGGTGCTCGCTCCGCCGGTAAAGACGATAGTGACGAGGAAGACGCTGGCCGCGGCGATGAACGACCAGATCCAGGTGCGGGAGAAGAGCGAGGTGAGGGTCTTGCTCATATCTTGCCCCGCCGGCCTTCTGCGCGGTTGAGAACGAGGCGCAGTGTCAGCACCAGGATCAGGATCGCGCCCTGAGCGCCGATCTGCCAGTCCGGCGAGATCCTGAGGAAGGACAGGAAGGAGCCGGCCAGTGTCAGGGTGAGCGCACCGATCACGGCACCGATCGGCGAAACGCGACCGCCGACGAATTCTCCGCCGCCGAGAATGACGCCGGCGATCGAGAGCAGCGTGTAGCGCAGCGCAATATTGGCGTCCGCTGAGGTGGTGAGCCCGACCAGCGCCATGCCGGCGAGGACCGCGAAGAAACCGGCAAGACCATAGACGGCCGCACGTGCCCAGATGATCGACCAGCCGGCCCGCGCGACCGAACGGCTGTTGCCGCCGACACCACGCAACACCACGCCGAAGGAGGAGCGCATGATCAGATAGTGGCTGATAATCGCAATCAGGATGCTGGCGACGATCGCCATTGGAAGCAGCGGTGGCTTGACCGTCATGATCGAGCGGATCCAGCCGGGCGCCTCACCGCCGGGGGCAGGCAGGATCAGGACCGCAAGCCCGCCCCAGACGAAACTCATGCCGAGTGTGACGACGATGGAGGGCAGGTCGCGCAGGTGGATCATCACCCCGATCAGCGCATAGACACCGATCGCTGTGATCAGGATCAGAGCGCCCAGGAGCGGCGACGACTGCAGGAAGGTTGCCGTCACGCAAGCGACGAAGCTGACGAAGGTGCCCATCGACAGATCAAGGTCGTTGACCGTCATGATCAGCATCTGGGCGATGGTCGCGAGCGCGATTGGCACCGCCAGGTTGAACAGCAGGTTGAGCCCCGTATAGCTCATCGCCCGCGGCTGCAGATAGAAGACCGCGGCAAGGAGCCCGACCAGCGAAAGGGCCGGGATCAGCAGGCGCAGGCCGTCGGAAGAGAAGAACCTGGTCATGCGGCCTCCTGGAAGGAAGCGGAGAGGATGTTTTCTTCCGTCACTGCGTCGCCTTTGAGTTCGGCAACGATGATGCCGTTGTTGAAGACGTAGACGCGGTCGCAGAGGCAGACCTCGTCCATCTCGGTCGAGTACCAGACGAAGGTCCGTCCTTGATCGGCCTCCTGACGCAGGATCGCATAGACCTCCTGCTTGGTGCCAAAATCGACCCCGCGCATCGGGTCGTCCATCAGAACCACGGGCGCGCGGCTGGCCAGCGCCCGGGCGAAGAGAACCTTCTGCTGGTTTCCGCCGGAAAGCGACAGGATCGGATTGTCCATATCGGGCGTGCGGATGCCGATCCGGTCCTTCCAGGTCTGGCCCAGCGCCTCCTCCCGATTGAAATCGAGGGTCTGCAGCCGCGACAGATCCGGCAGGATGCCGATGCTGAGGTTTCGCAAGATGCTCCAGAGAGTGAAGGTGCCGTTCACTGCCCGGTCCCCGGCGACAAAGGCGACGTCGGGGCTGTCGGCGCGCAGCCAGTTGCCGGTCTTTGCCTCGAACAGGCCGACCAGCATGTCCGTCTGCCCGTGTCCGCCGAGCCCTGCAAAGCCGACGATTTCGCCCTTCATCGCCTGGAAAGGCAGCCCACGTCCCCGTACCGGTGGAGCGGAGAGCACACTGGTCGCGGTCGCCATCTGCTGATGAACGCGGGCTTGCCGCGCCTTGACGACGCTACCCATCGCTTCGATCAGACCGTGTTCGGAAAATTCTTCGGCCGGCCGCTGGCTCACCACCTTGCCGTCTTTCATCACGACGATGCGGTTGGCGACCGAGAGGATCTCGCCGAGGATATGCGAGATGAAAAGGATTGACCCGCCGCTGCGCACGAAACGCTCGACATAGGCAAGCAGCTGTTCGGCGAGCCGCGCATCGAGCGAGGACGTCGGCTCGTCCAGGATGACGAGGCGAACGGGACTGCCGATCTCGCAGAAGGTGATTGCGATCTCGACCATCTGACGTTCGGCGATGGTGAGATTGCCGACGGCCTCGTGGCAGTCGATCGAATGGCCGGGAAAGATTTCCGCGAGCTTGCTTTCGATGAGGGTTGCACCCCGCCTGCGCCAGCCCCAGCCTTTCAGGCTTCGATGCATGACGCGTGTGTTTTCCACGATGGTCAGGTTCGGGCAGAGCGAGAGTTCCTGGAAGACGCAGCGAATGCCAGCATCGCGCGCGCCATTGATGCTGTGGCCCCCGCTGCCGTAACCGTATCGGATGTTGCCCTCGTGCGGTGTGAGACCGCCGTTGATGACGTTGACGATGGTCGACTTGCCGGCACCGTTATGGCCGACCAGACCGACACATTCTCCCGCGCCGATTTCCAGTGTCACGCCATCGAGCGCCTTCACCGCGCCGAAACGTACTCTCGCATCGGTGACGCTGACGACGGCGCGTCCACCGCCCGGATCGAGCATGGCATTCATGGGAGGTTACTCTTCATGTCACGAGGCAGATCGTCTCTCCCACACCGCCCGGCCCGAGGACCGGACGGTCTGGGGAGGTTTCCGTTTGATCACTTGGCGGAGGCGATCACCTTCTGGGCGTCTTCGAGCGAATACTCGACATTGGCGACGCCGCCGGCCTGGGTATTGGCCAGGTTGGCTTCGAGGTTGTCCTGATCGATGCGCAGGAAGGGAACGACGAGGTCCTTCTTCACTTCCTTGCCGTCGAGGATCTGCTGCGCGACCCAGAAGGCAAGCGTCGATACGCCGGGCGCAATCGAGACCGACATGGTCTCATACTTGTTGGCGTCCTTCTGTTCCTTCCACCACTTCAGCTCGTCTTCGCGGTTGCCCATGACGATCACGGGCATCGGACGGTTGGCGGCCGCAATCGCCTGGGCGGCACCGTAGCCGTCACCACCCTGGGTGACGACGCCGACCAGCTCCGGCAGGCTCGGCAGGATGCCGGCTACGGCCTTCTGGGCCACGTCCTGCGCCCAGTCGCCATGCACGGAACCGACGATCTTGAACTGCGGGAACTGCTTCACGCCTTCATGAATGCCGGCCGAGATTTCGTCGTCAACGAAGACGCCGGCAAGACCGCGGATTTCGAGCAGGTTGCCGCCCTGCGGCAGCTTGCCGGAGAGATATTCGACCTGGCTGCGGCCCATTTCCTTGAAGTCGACGGCGATGCGCCAGGCGCAGGGTTCGGTGACGATACCGTCGAAGGAGACGACGGTGATGCCGGCATCGCAGGCTTCCTTGACGGCGCCGTTCAGTGCGGTCGGCGACGCTGCGTTGATAACGATGGCGTCATAGCCCTGCAGGATCATGTTCTGGATCTGGGCTGCCTGTTCGGTTGCCTGGTTTTCGGCGGTGGTGAAGGCGTCGGCGGCTGCGACCTGTCCGGCTTTGACGGCCTCGCCGGTCACCTTTTCCCAGCTGGTCAGCATGGCCTGGCGCCATGAATTGCCGGCATAGTTGTTCGAAAGGGCGATCTTCTTGCCCGAGGTATCGGCCAGTGCGGGCATGGATGTGGCGAGAAGGCACAGTGCCGCGCTCGCCAGAAGGTACTTGCTGGTCTTCATGATCTCACTCCCTGTTGTCCGGCGCGCGTGTCGCCGGTTTCCTCCAAACAGCCGGGTGTCTCCCGGTCTGAATTCCCCGCCGAGTTCCTCTTCTCGGCAGGTTCAGGATGGAGGGAATGGTGCCGACTGTCGAGGTCGCGCTCGGCAGGACGTTTGCGGGATCTACGCAAGAACATGCGGGATCTCGCAAGACGACGACGAGAGCGGCATGTGTTATGAGAGGCAGTGCGGTCAGGGGAGTGGCCGCGCGGGAGGAAGACAATGCTCAAGATCGCGCCGCCGGCCCTGCTCGATCATTATCTCGGCATATCCCGGCTTCTGGCCGGCCAGCTCGATTTCCGTTCGGCAATCAAGGCAGTCGGCGTCGAGGTATCGCATATCGTGCCACATGACCATCTCGATGTTTGCATCATGATGGTCAACGGCCTTTACCACACGGCGTATGAAACCGGTCTCGACACATTCTGGGGCCAGACCGCTCCCGCGCCCGTGGCGAGCAGTCCGATCCGGACACTGCTCTGGGGGGAGATGGACTTTCTGCTAACGTCCGACGCCCAGCAGGAAACGCGCTACCATTGCGACACACCCTTCACCCGCCCGATCTTCGAGCACAATCTGCGCAGCCGTATTCACGTCCCTCTCAAGGTTGGCGGCGAGGTCATCGGAGCGTTGAGCTGCTCTTCTCATCAGGTGGATTTCTACTCGTCCCAGGATGTCGAAAACGCCCAGTCGATCGCCGATCTCCTGTCGCCGTATTTCTTCGCGCTCCGTGCGGCCGAACAGGCCAAGCAGTCGGCCATCATCGAGGCCGAGGCGCGGGCCCGCGAAGAAGGCCTGCGGCTGGGTGCGCTGAACCTGACGGAAGCGCTCGAAAGCGAGCGCCAGCGCATCGGCATGGACCTGCACGATCAGACATTGGCCGATCTCACCCGCCTGTCGCGCCGGCTCGACCGGATGATGCAGGAAAAGGACCTGAGCGGCGAAATGCTGGAGCCGGTCGCTCGCAGCCTGCAGCAATGCATGCAGAACCTGCGCGAAATCATCGAGGAGGCAAAACCTGCCGTTCTACAGCTCTTCGGTTTTGCCCATGCCGTCGAAAACCACCTCGACCGAGCCGTGCGCGACCAGGGTGCCGTGCTTTCCTGGCGCCTGATCGACGAGACAGATGGGGCGATCGATCTCGTTGACCAGACAGTCCGCATCGCGCTGTTCCGGATAACCCAGGAGGCGATCAACAACGCCGTCCGCCATGCCCATGCCGCAAGCCTTGATGTGCGTCTGAGAGCCAGCGGCACGGCCGTGATCATCGAGGTCACCGACGACGGCCGCGGGCTTACGCGTGGAGCCAGAGGCGAGGGCGGCGGTATCGACAACATGATGACGCGAGCCCGGCTAATCTCGGCCAAATTCACGATTGGAGCCAATCGCGAGGGCGAGGGCACGACGGTGCGGGTCCAGCTGCCGCTGCCGGCACAAACGATGAAGAGTAGGGGAGACGAGGCATGAAGGTTCTGATCGTGGAGGATGATCCCCTGCATCGCTCCTATCTGCTGGAGGCTGTCTGTTCAGCGCTGCCGGAATGCCGGGACGTGCTGGAGGCGGAAAATGGGGCCGACGGTGAGAAGATGGCCCGCGAGCACAAGTCCGCCCATATCGTTATGGACCTGCAGATGAATGCGAGAAACGGCATCGAGGCGGCGCGCACGATCTGGAAGGAGCGGCCCGATACCCGCATTCTCTTCTGGTCGAACTACTCCGACGAGGCCTATGTGCGTGGCGTTTCCCGCATCGTGCCGGATGGTGCTGCCTATGGTTATGTCCTGAAATCGGCATCCGATGAGCGGCTGAAGCTTGCGCTCCGCAGCATCTTCGTCGAGGCGCAATGTGTCATCGACCGCGAAGTGCGCGGCATGCAGCAAAAGAGCCTGGGACAGGTCCGGGGTTTCAGCGACAGCGAATACGAAATCCTGGTGGACATCGCGCTAGGGCTGACCGATCGCACCATTGCCCGCCGCCGCGGCCTCTCGCTGCGCAGCGTCCAGAACCGGCTTCAGCAACTTTACGAGAAGCTCGGGGTTTACCAGATGGCGACCGATGAACCGGATGAAGGGCGCTTCAACCTGCGCGCCCGCGCCGTGACCGTTGCACTCCTGCGGAAGCTCCTGAACTACAGCGCCCTCGAGCGGGCCGAGGCCGAGCTCGCGGACTGGCTGAGGTCACACTGACGGTTCCGGACGTCACCGCTTGCCAGTTGACGATCGCGCCTGAAGTTGGGAGACGGAAGTATGGACGCTTCCGCTGAAACCAATGAGAACCAGCCGACACCGCGCATGCTCGCCTGGGCGAAAAACTCTGCCGCCTACCGGCTTGCCAAGCGCATGATGACGGAGCGGGAACTGTCGGACGCGATCAAGCGCAAGGCACGCAGCAAATTTGACGAGATCAGCGAGGCGCAGGTCAATGCGCTTGCGGAAGCCGCACTCGTCTTTGGCCGCAATATGAAGGCGCTCGACGATCAGAACTACGCCGAGATCCGGGCAAATTCAGCGGCCCGCAGCGGCCGCTCCAAGCGGGCGATCGCCCGCAAGCTCTCCGAAAAAGGCGTAGATCGCAACATCGTGGCATCGGTGCTGCTCGATGCTGACGATCTGCGCGCAGCCGTCGTCTATGCCCGCAAGAAGGCCTTTGGCCCCTTCCGCCGCCCGGATGTGGAGGCCGATGAAGCACGCTGGACGAAAGAAATCTCGTCCTTTGCGAGACAGGGCTTCAGCTATGATCTCGCAAAACGCGTCCTCGATTTGGAGAGAACCGAGGCCGAGGAGATCCTCCTCGGCTCACCGTAGTCGGTGGGGCGCAGCACGTGGACGACAGCGTTCTTTGGTCTAGATTCCGCTGCCGGCAAATCGGTTGCCGGCCGGAATCTGGTCAGGCTGCTTCCAAGAGCATGTGACACAGTTTCGACCGGCCGCCTTGGATCGGTACAGGGCCTCGTCTGCGCGGCTGAGAGCATCAGCCAGACCCTCGTCGCTTGCCTGCAGCATGGTGACGCCGAAACTCGCCGTGACGGACCCTTCGATCTCCGCGTGCCGTGAGGCCGCAATGGCCTGGCGGAGACGCTCGGCGATCGCAAGTGCGCTCTCGCTGGTGGCGCCCGGCAGAAGCACGGCAAATTCCTCACCTCCAAGCCGGGAGATTACATCGCAATCCCGCAGCACTGTCCTGCAGGCTGCAACCACGTCGATCAGCACGCGGTCGCCTGCCAGATGCCCATAACGGTCGTTGACCTGCTTGAAGTGGTCGATATCGAAGCTGATCAGGCCGATCGACGGGGGCTCATTGCGTTCGACGAGCCGGTCGGCGGTGGCCTGGAATGCAGGCCTCGAAGTCGCGCCTGTCAGCCAGTCATGATCGGTTTGCCGCCTGAGTTCCATTTCCTTCATGACCAGACCGGCAAGCGACTGCAGGATAGCCTTCTGTCGATCATCGAAGCGCCTGGGTTCCCGGTCGATGACGCACAATGATCCCAGGCGTGCCTTTTCCGGTGTCACGAGCGGCGCCCCGGCATAGAATCGAATATGCGGGTTACCGGTGACCAGAGGATTACGCGCCGTACGGATGTCGTGTTCGGCATCGGAAATGACGAGAACGTCGTCGCTGCGGATTGTTTCGTTGCAGAAGGCCTGCTCGCGCGGCGTTTCGCGGAGATCAAGTCCGATGTTCGTCTTGAACCACTGGCGCCGGTCGTCGACGAGCGAGATGAGCACGATCGGCGTCTCGAAGATGAGGCGCGCAAGAGCGGCAATCCGCTCGAAGGGTTCTTCGTGCGGCGTGTCGAGGATGCCGTATTGCTCGAGAACTCGTAGGCGTTCGACTTCATTCATTTGGGCATGCTCCTTCGCCATCGGCAGACCATAAATCCCAAATATTTCTGTCTGCTTAAATTGAAGGCGCTCTACCCGATCGCGGGTATCAGTCTTTCGCCCGCTGCAGCATGCCGAACAGATCGCGTGGATCATCCGGGTCGGCGATCAGATCCACGGGTTGATAGAAGCTCGTGCCGCGGACGCGCTCACGCACGTAGCGGAGCGCCGAGAAATCCTCGATCGCAAAGCCGACGCTGTCGAAAAGCGTGATCTGCTTTTCGGTCCGACGGCCGGCAACCTGGCCGGTAACGACCTGCCACAGTTCGGTCACCGGGTAATCCGGATCCATCTGCTGGATTTCGCCTTCGATCCGCGTCTGCGGCGGGTATTCCACAAAGGTGTCGGCACGCGAGAGGATGTCACGATGCAGCTCAGTCTTGCCGGGGCAGTCGCCACCGATCGCGTTGATGTGCACGCCGGCCCCGACCATGTTGTCGGTGAGGATGGTCGCATACTGCTTGTCGGCAGTGCAGGTCGTGATGATCTGGGCACCCTCGATCGCGGCCTGTGAGGTCTCGCAGGCTGTGACATGCAGGCCGGAACCTTCAAGATTGCGCAGGGTCTTTTGCGTCGCCTTCGGATCGATGTCGAACAGTCTGACATGGGTGACGCCCAAGACTGCCTTCATCGCCAGTGCCTGGAATTCGGCCTGGGCGCCATTGCCGATCATTGCCATGGTCGTCGCGCCCTTGGGTGCGAGGTGGCGTGCTGCCATGGCAGAGGTCGCGGCCGTCCGCAGTGCCGTGAGAAGCGTCATCTCCGTCAGGAGAACGGGGTAGCCGGTGGAAACGTCGGCGAGCAGGCCGAAGGCGGTCACGGTCTGCAGGCCCTCTGCCATATTCTTGGGGTGACCGTTGACGTATTTGAACGAGTAGATCTCACCATCGGATGTCGGCATCAGTTCGATGACCCCCTCGCGAGAATGCGAGGCGACGCGCGGCGTCTTGTCGAAGAGTTCCCAGCGCTTGAAATCCGCCTCGATGACGTCGGTCAATTCAGTGAGGACCCGCTCGATGCCGATGTGATGCACGAGCCGCATCATGTTTTCGACGCTGACGAAAGGGACGAGGGCTTTTTCCGAAGGGGCTGGCGCTGTCATGATCCACCGGTTGAAAACGAAGGTGGCAGAACTCTACCGGGCGTGCTGGTTCGACGAAATGCCGATAATCTGTCAGTTTGTGTAATGGATTGCTCAGTTAGGCAATCATGGGCAAGCAAAGTGTCGGTATGCTCAATAAAAAGAGCAGGGGCCTGGGCCCCTGCTTTCAAGATCCTCGGGATGGGAGGGCGGAGGATTACTTGAACTGCGCCGGCAGCCAGAGCGAGAGTTCCGGAATGAAGGTAACCGCCATGAGGACTGCCACGCTCGCGCCGAAGAAGGGCCAGATGGTGCGCATGGCTTCGCGGATCGTGATCTTGCCGACGGCACAGCCAACGAACAGCACGGTGCCGACCGGTGGTGTGTTGAGGCCGATCCCGGCATTGAGGATCATCACCACGCCGAAGTGAACCGGATCGATGCCGAAGGCCGTGACGACCGGCAGGAAGATCGGTGTGGAGATGATCACCATCGGCGCCATGTCCATGAACGTGCCGAGGATGAGCAGAATGATGTTGATCATCAGGAGAATGATGATCGGATTTTCCGAAACCGCGCCCATCGCGGCAACCAGCAGCGACTGGACCTGCAGATAAGACATCAGCCAGCCGAAGGAGGCTGCGGTTCCGATGACCAGGAGAACCATGGCGGTGGTGCGCACGGCCCCCATGACCGCTTCGATGAAGCCTTCCCAGTTGAGTTCGCGATAGACGAAAAGCGCGACCAGAAGGGCATAGAGGACGGCAATGCAGGAGCTTTCTGTCGCCGTGAAGATGCCGGACCGCACCCCGCCGAAGATGATGCCGATCAGCAGTATGCCCGGCAGCGCTGCCGCGAAGAAGTAGAGCACCTTGTAGACGCCGGGGAATGGTTCTGCCGGATAGCCCTTCCGGACGGCGACGATATAGGCGGTGACCATCAAGGCTGCGGCAAGCAGCATGCCGGGTAGGATGCCCGCCGTGAAGAGGTCAGCCACAGAGACGGTCCCGCCAGCCGCAATCGAGTAGAGGATCATGTTGTGCGACGGCGGGATCAGCAGGGCGATGATCGCCGAATTGACGGTTACGTTGACGGCATAGTCACGATCGTAGCCGCGAGCTGCCATCTGCGGAACCATCAACCCGCCGACCGCCGAAGCATCGGCCACGGCAGAGCCGGAGATGCCGCCGAAGAAAGTGCTTGCAACGACATTCACCTGGCCGAGGCCACCGCGCATGTGGCCGACAAGGCCCGCGGCAAAGCGGATGAGCCGTTCGGCGATACCCCCGCGCACCATCAGGTCGCCGGCAAAGATGAAGAACGGAATGGCCATCATCGCAAAGACGTTCATGCCCGAATTCATCTGCTGGAAAACGACGATCGGTGGCAAACCGATGTAGAGGACCGTGGCCAGCGAGGCGATGCCCAGGCAAAAGGCGATCGGCATGCCGATCAGCATCAGCATGGTGAAGGTGCCGAATAGAACGGTATAAGCCATCACGCGGCCTCCTGGATGACGACGGACGCGGCGACATCTTCACCGATGAAGACATCGATGAAGCGCTCCAGCGCGAAGATTGCGATGACTAAGCCACCGGCGACCAGCGGCAGGTAATCTACCCCACCCGGCCAGCCGAGGACGGGTATGGTTGCGGTCCAGGTGCCGGCAGCGAGAAGCACGCCGTAATAGCTCATGGCCGCGCCGAAGATGACGATCAGCCCGAGACTTGAGAGATCCATGACCCGCTGGATTCGCGGTGAGGCGCCATGCCGGACAATATCGAGGCCGAGATGCACGCTTTCACGCACTCCGACAGCTGATCCAAGCAGGATGAACCAGGACATCAGTTGCAACGACAAAGGCTCCGACCAGGCGGGTGTGTCGTTGAGAACGTAGCGACCGAAGATCTGCCAGCCGATGATAAGCGTCATGGCGACGAGGCCGATCCCGGAAAAGTATAGGCAGAATTTGCTGAGACGCCCGAGCATCGGCCTGATGGCCCGCATGAAACGCGACATGGATCCCTCCGATATCCAGATAAGGAAAGGACCGGCCGCATACGCATGCGGCCGGTCCTGATGCTCACTTGACGGCGCGGACGCGCTCAACGAGTTCCTTCATCTTCGAGTCCGTGATGAACTTGTCGTAGACGGGCTGCATGGCGGCGACGAACTCGTCCTTGTTCGGGGTGATGATGTTGGCACCCGATGCGCGGATCTTTTCTTCGGCCGCCTTTTCGCGGGCCTGCCACAGTTCACGCATCTTGCCGACCGACTCCTTGGCAGCCTCGCGCAGGACCGTCTGGTCTTCCGGTGTCAGCTTGTCCCAGCTGACCTTTGAAATGACCAGGATTTCCGGCGTGAGCGAATGCTGGGTCAGCGTGTAGTTCTTCGCCACTTCGAAGTGGCGCGAGGATTCGTAGGACGGCCAGTTGTTCTCCGCGGCATCGACGACGCCGGTTTCAAGCGACGAGTAGACTTCACCGAAGGGCATGGGGGTCGGGTTGGCGCCGAAGGCTTCCATCATCGCGATCCAGAGATCGGACTGCTGGACACGCACCTTCATGCCCTTGAGATCGGCCAGGCTCTGGATCGGCTTCTGGGTGGAGTAGAAGGAACGTGCGCCGGAATCGTAGAAGGCGAGCCCGATCAGGCCGTGCTGTTCGAAGGCGGCCAGCACCTCGTCACCGATTTCTCCGTCAACCACCTTGTGCATGTGTTCGGTGTCGCGGAACAGGAAGGGAAGGCCGAAGACGACGGTTTCCGGCACAAGGTTGTTGAACGGGGCGCTGTTGACGCGGTTCATGTCGATGACGCCAAAGCGGGTCTGCTCGATCGTATCCTTCTCGGTACCGAGCGCAGCGTTGTTCATGACCTGGATCTTGATCCGGCCATTGGTCTTCTGCGAGACAAGTTCGCCCATGAACTTGACGGCATCGACCGTCGGATAGCCATCCGGGTGAATGTCGGCGGAACGCAGCGTGATTTCCTGGGCGAAGGCGGCGCCGGCACCGAGGGTGAGCCCCATGGCGAGGCTGAGCATTGCGGCAGTTTTCATTGGTCTTCCTCCTCTTTTGATTGGACCGCCGGAACCTCCCGTTTCGGCGGATTGCAGTTCGGCTACCTGTCTCCTGAAGGCGCGATGCCGAAAAGTTCTTGCGGGTTGTCCACGAGCGCGCGATGGCGGGCGGCCTCGTCGGGCAGCCAGCTCAGTACGGTGTCGACGAGTGCTGCATCGTCAGGGTAATCGGCCTGCGTTCGCGCCAGATTGTGCGGCCAGTTGGAACCCCACACGATCCGCTCCGGCGCATGCGTCGCGATCGATCGGGCAACGACCGCAACATCTTCGAAGTCAGGTCCGCCCGTCTTGGAAGACTCGTAGGCTCCCGCGAATTTGAACCAGCAGCGGCCGCTATCGATCAGCCGCTTGGTGGCCTTAACCTGCGGGCTGTCAGGTGTGACGCCACAGAAGAACTTGCCGTGATGATCGAACACCCAGCGGGATTTCAGCTTCGAGAGCCGTTCCTCGTAGTCGAGGATGTCGCTGCCATCGAACTGGATGGCGATCATCCAGTTGCGACTGGCGGCGATCGCGTCCACTTCCTCGAGCTTCGTCAGATTGGTGGCGCCGCCCGGCAGGTTCATGATGCGCGCACCACGCACGCGGGCAGCGGACAGGCGGTCGAGTTCCGCTTCGCTTGCGCTCGCATCGATCGCTGCGACGCCGAAGGCGATATCCCCGAAAGCGTTCAGGCATGCGACGAGATTGGCATTGTCCAACTGATGCGCCATGCCCTGGGTGACGATCACCCGGTCGATCCCGATCCAGTCCATGAACTGGCGATACGGCTGCGGGGTCGGCAATTCACCGGCCGGAAGTGCAGGCCCGCCCGGAAATGCCGGATGACCCGGCATGTAGGCATGCATCTGCGTGTCGATCGTACCTTTCGGCAGGGTGAACGCAGGCTTGCGACCGGACAGGGGACGGATCAGGCTCATGCCTCGTCCCTCATCTTGAATTCCTGGAGGGCGTCTCGGTTGATTTCGATCCCGAGACCCGGGGCATTCGGAATGGCCACCATCCCGTTCGTATGCTCGATCGGGGTCTGGATGACGGCCTGGCGGAACGGATTGTCGGTCCGGTCGAATTCGAGGATCGGTTCGATCGGATTGACCCTTACCGGATCAGGCACCATGGCTGCGATGAACTGCAAGGCTGCCGCGATATGCACAGCCGTTCCCCAGACATGCGGCACGACGCGAATCCCGTGTAGTGCTGCGAGATCCGCCACCCGCTTCGCCTCTGTAAATCCGCCGACACCGGCGAGATCCGGCTGAACGATATCGATTGCCCGGGTCTCGATTGGCTCTTTCATGCCCCAGCGGCTTTGCCAGGTCTCGCCGCCCGCGACCGGGATCGGTTGTTTGGCACGCACTTCGCGGTAAGCGGCCAGTTGTTCCGGCACCACAGGCTCCTCGAACCAGTCGAGGCCGTATTCGGCCGCCCGGCGTCCGAACTCCACGGCTTCGAGCACCCCGTAGCCGTGATTGGCATCCGCCATCAGCCGCATCTCGGGGCCTGCCGCGTCTCGTGCGCCCCTGATGACCCGCAGGTCCTCTTCGATGCCGAAACCGACCTTGATCTTCGAGGCGTGAAAACCCTGGGACCGATAGAGGGCAATGTCAGTCGCATTGTCTTCCACCCGGTCGACGCCATCCCGCTTAAAGCTGCCGGTCGCATAGGCCTTGACGCTTTCCCGGAAGCGGCCGCCGAGCAGCATCGATACAGGTGTGTTGAAGTGCTTGCCCTTGATGTCCCAGAGCGCGATGTCGATCCCCGATAGGGCTGTCAGCGTGAGGCCTCGCTGGCCCTGGTCGCGCAGCGCATTGTACAGAACCGCCCAGATCTTCTCGGTTTCGAGCGGGTTCATGCCGATCAGCCAAGTGCGATAGGCCGCAACGACCGCCGCATTCGGGCGCGCAGGGCCGAGGCATTCGCCCCAGCCGGTGAGCCCGTTGTCGCAGACGATCTCCACCAGCACATGGGCACGCCGGTCAAAGCGCATCGAGGCGCTCTGGAACGGCACGGCGAGCCTGTGCTCTAGGAGATGGGTGCGAACCTCTGCGATCTTCATCTTGGCAGTCCTCTGCTCAGCGCTTCCAGGGGGCGATCAGCTTGGCCATCATCTCTTCTTCCTCGGCAGTCAGATCATCGAGGGGAGGGCGCACCTTGCCGGCCGCAAAGCCCTGCAGACGCACGCCAGCCTTGACGGCCGAAACGGCATAGCCCTTGCGGCGGCTGCGGATCGCCATGAACGGATAGAAGAAGTCCTTGAGGATCGTCTCGCAGCGCTCACGCTCGCCGGCGCGCAGCGCCTTGTAGAATTCGACAGCGAGGCCGGGTACGAAATTGAAGACGGCGGACGAGTAGGTCGTGAAGCCGGCACCGAGATAGGCCTCGGCGAAAAGTTCAGCCGTCGGCATGCCGCCGAGATAGGTGAGCCGGTCGCCCATGGTCGCGGTAATCTGGCGCACGAGGCCAATGTCGCCCGTACCATCCTTGAAGCCGACCAGGGTCGGGCACTCGTCACACAGGCGCTTCAGTGTCTCGACGCCAAGCACCGAATTGTCGCGGTTGTAGACCATGACTCCGATGCCAACCGACTGGCAGATGCGCTTGACGTGCTGGTACATGCCTTCCTGCGGCGCATCGATGAGGTA
>JAIXSF010000024.1 GCA_027484835.1 Rhizobiaceae bacterium
CTACCATCACCGATCCCCTCACCAACAAAATCTGAGGTTTAGCCCTGATCGGGCTAAGCCCTCGATTTTGTATCCTCTCCCACAAAGGGGAGAGGGGGAGTGTCACACCCCAAACTTCACCAGCTTGATCGCCTCGAAGTCCTGGACCCCGCCGCCGACCCGCTTCGTCGTATAGAACAGCACGTAAGGCTTCGCCGAATAGGGGTCGCGCAGCACCCGCACACCCACCCGATCGACGATCAGATACCCCGCCCGGAAATCACCGAAGGCAATCGCCGTCGCATTGGCCGCAATCTCCGGCATGTCCTCGGATTCGGCGACCGCAAATCCCATCAGCGAGGCTGGATCACCGGCGCGCGCCGGCGGCGCCCAGAGATAGTTGCCATCGGCGTCCTTCAGCTTGCGCACGGCCCCTTGCGTCCTTCGGCTCATGACGAAGCTGCCGTTCTGGCGGTGGCCCGCCTTCAGCGCGTAAACCACGTTGATCAGCACGTCCGACGCCCCGCTTGCCGCAAAGGCCCCGGCGGCCCCGGTGGCAACGGTGCCGATCTTGCCCCATTCCCAGGACGTGTCGGCCACCTGATCGTAAGACAGAAAGCCCTTCGGCTTCAGCACGCCGTCACCCAACACGAAGGCCTCGCCCTCCTGTTCGGCAAAGGCGATGTCGACTTCGGCGGCGATCCAGGCCTCGATGTCGACGGCTGCATCATCGAGCAGGCCTTGCGTTGCCGCCGGCATGGCATAGAGCTCCATGGTCGGGAAGGCGAGTTCCGACAGTTCCGGCGTGCCAGTCTGGGTCCGCGCCGCCGTTTCCGCCACCCAGCCGCTCGCAAAGCCGCTCGCCGCAAACGGCTTCTTCAGCACGGAGCCCGAGACCTGCCGCACGGTTGCCAGCGACCGGATCGGCGAGATGACCCTCAGCCTGCGGCCGATCTCCTCGTCCACCTGCTGCGGCACCAGATAACCGCCATCGCCGGAGACCCCCGCCGAAAGCGCCTTCTGGTCTAGATCGCGCAGCGCCTGGTCGTCGCCGCGCCGGACATAGGCCTCGAAGGCCGCCTTGTGTTCGGCAAGCCCCGCCTCGTCGCGACCCGACCGCTCCAGCGCCGGCCGACGCTTCTTCAGCACGAGTTCGTCGAGCAGCCGGCTCTGCTCGTCGATCGCCTTGTTGATCCGCTCGACCTTGTCGCGGGTGACGACATCGCTCGACAGCTTCTCCTCGATCTCGCCCAGCCGTTCGTCATTCGCCTCCTTGAAAGCCTCGAAGGCCGTCATGAATTCGGCAAAGGCCGCCGTCACCGTATCGGGTGCCGCCTTCACCTCCGGTGCCACGATCGCCGCCCTGGGGGCAGCATTCTCGTTTCGCCGTCCCGAAGTCAGCCCGGCCTTCGCCGTGTCCACCGCGGCCTTGTCCGCTAGTTTCGCTTGTCCGGTCATGCCGGTTTCTCCTGTCATCCTTGCCTCCATCTCGCTCATCCTTTCGTGAAGTGGTTTTTCGCCATTGCCCTTGCTGCCCGGCGCATCAGCCGGACAAGCTCGGTTTCCCTGTCGCGGTAAAACCGCCTGTGCTTGACATTGGAGACCCTCGCCGTCGGCAGCATGGGAAAGGTCACCACCGAGATCTCCCAGAGATCGGCCTCCAGGATTCGCCGCACCCCGGTCTTGCGGTCGCTCCTGGTCTTCACCGCACGAAAGCCGATCGAGAGGCCATCCAGCGCACCCGCCTTCATCAGCGCCAGCACCTCGCGGGCGCGTGCGACGTCGGTTGCCAGCTTTCCCTCGACATAGAGCCCGCGCTCGTCCTCGCGGATCGTCAGCCAGCGGCCGATCACCTCGGCCGGATCGTGCTGGTAAAGCATGCGCACGCCGCCTGCTCCGCGCTTCTGCAGCGAGGCGAGGAAGGCCCCGGGCTCGATCGCGTCGCGCCCAAGGTCGACCTCGCCAAACAGGCTCGCATAGCCTGAAAAGGTGCCGTCCCCGCCCACGCCCTTCAGCGTCAGCCCGGCATAACAAAACCGCGGCGCGCCGGCCGTTTCCAAAGCCTGCATGGCTCGTCTCCTCGTGATGTTGATTTGGTTCGGCCGCCTCGCGACGCGCAGTCGCAACCACCCACCTCCCCCTTGAGGGGGGAGGTCGCCGCAACGCGGCGGGTGGGGGTGCCCCTGGCTGCGGGTCGAAGGCTGGCCCAAGACTGAGACGCAGATAGCACCACCCCACGCCGAAGCTGCGCTCCGACCCTCCCCCTCAAGGGGAGGGTCCACCCACCTTGTCCCCCGCCCGGCCCGTCAGCCGCACGAGAACACCCAGCCCCCACCAGGCGGTGAAGGAGGCGAGGGTCGCCCCCGCCAGCATGGTTTCGGCCGCCGACAGCTGGTCGCCTATACCCAGCTGCCCCGCGCCCCAGACGCCCACCGGACCGCCGAAGATCAATCCGCAGGCGACCCCGGTCAGGAAACGGACGGCGGCCTCGCGACGATGTTTGGGAAGCAGATAGACCAGCGAGATCGCGGACCCCGCGACAGCGCCGATCAGACGCGCGGAGGTGACGCCGCCGTCATGGCCGAAATCAGTCATTTGTTCATCTTTCTCGCTTAGCGTCCAAACTGGCGCCGGCCGGAACGATCCCGCCCGAAAGGCCGCGGCCGGCGCAAACTCACCCCGATCGCGCTCTGCAAGGCGCAAATTTTGGCCACCTCTCCCCACCATTTCAGGTGTCCAAGGGGCCTTCAGCCGGGCAATGCGATCCTCGTTTTGCCGAGTCGATTGAATCCCTTGGCGACGAAAGTTCACACCCAGTCTCGGACCCTGAACACGCCGGTTTAAGATCCTGATGTGCTTGTTGAACGGCAGCGCCAATCGCGCAGCCAGACGTACGCGCCTCGGTCGCGGATACAAAACCGTCACCCCAGCTTCATCAGCGTTTCATCAAACTGGGCTCCAGTGGTCGGCGGGGAATAACGGGGGTTATCCATGGTCTATGTTACACAGGCTGGCCGCGCGCCACGCGGGTCGGTGCACGAGAAGCCTTTGCTTCTGGCCCTGCTCGTCACGCTGACGCTCTCTGCAATCTTTGTCAGCTTTCCGGCCATCGATCTGGCCGTGGCTCGGCTCTTTTACGTCGAAGGCCAGGGCTTTCCGGCCTCCGGGATCGCCGCGCTCCACACCTTTCGCGCCTTCGGTCAGTACTTCCCGCTGACGCTCACCATCGTGCTGGTCATCGGCCTTGTGCTGAAGCTCATCTATCCGTCGCGGCCATCGCTGTTTCCGCCACGTTTCACGCTCTATTTCGCCAGCCTGTTTCTGTTCGGGCCGGCGCTGCTGGTGAACGGCATCTTCAAGCCGCTCTTCGATCGTCCGAGGCCACGCAGCATCATTGAATTCGGTGGAACCGAACCTTTCGTTCATGCCTGGGGCCTTGGCGGAAACGTCTTCGACGATCGTTCCTTCGTCTCCGGCGAGGCTGCAGTCGTCGTCTGCCTCATCCCGCTCGCCTTCTTCGTGCCGGTCGTCTGGCGCCGCTGCGTGTTCTGGCTGCTCAGCCTGTTTGCCGCGCTCACCGGGCTCAACCGCATGGCCTTTGGTGCGCATTTCCTGTCAGACGTACTGATCGCCGCAGGCCTGATGGTCATACTGTCGATCGCGCTCGCCTATCTCTTCTACGGCCGATCGGGTTCGGCTTCCTGCGATATCAAGCTTGAAGCCGCCATGACCGATGTCGGGCATCGGCTGCACGCCCTGCGCCGCCAAGCGATCGCCGCGCTTACCCGCCGGCTTTCCCTGACGCCGATGCTCCTGTCGCCCGCGCCCGCCGTCGCCGACGACAAAGAGACCTGAGGGGCAAGGCTTACTACCCAGACCGCATGGTCCGGAAGGTGAGCGACACCCGCCGGTCTCGCGTCACCCGCTGACCGACAATGACGTCCGATCGGCGCCTTGATCGCATGCGTTCCGCTGGCATCCGTATGTTGCCGGCGGATTGCCATCAGAACCGGCACCGGAAAGGACGGCGGGACCGATTGACCCAGGCGTCCATTAGAAAGTAATTTCTATTCATTTTATAAAATAAGTATATTCAATCTCGTGCCTCCGCCGACCCCTTCTGTATCTGTGGGGTCCATCACGGAGGAAATGACAAATGCCAATTTCTACAGCCCTGCAGCAGACCGTCGAAACCCTGCGTAACGCGCTCCCGGCGGAGATCTTCAACGCCATCGGCCAGTCGATCACCGACCTCAAGGAAACCGGTATCGAGGCGAAAGCGCCGAAGATCGGCGACCGGATAACGCTTCCAGTTCTGGAGGACGCCGATGGTGGCCATATCGATCTCGCCGGCCTGGCGCAGACCGGACATCTGTTGATTTCCTTTTACCGTGGCGGCTGGTGCCCTTATTGCTCGGTCGAGCTGCGCGGGCTTTCCGCCGTGGCCGATCGTCTGAAGCAGCAGGGCGTCGCATTGGTAGCAATCTCCCCGGAAACGCCTGAATATGCCGGCGAAACGAGCGCCAAGAATGCGCTTGGCTTCCCGGTCGCAGTCGATCGCGGCAACCAGTTCGCGCGCAGTCTCGGCATTGTCTTTCCGCTCCCGGAGAACCTGCGTCCGCTCTACAGGCAGATCGGCATCGACCTTGCCAGCTGGAACGGTGACGACAGCCACGAGCTGCCGCTGCCCGCAACCCTGATCGTCGATCGAGAGGGCATCGTACGCTTCATCGAGGCCGACGCCGATTTCACCCGCCGCACAGAACCGGAAGATCTGGTCGCGGCCCTTGCAACGATCTGACGCCTGCGGCATCCAGCGCATCTTAGTCACCGCGCACCATGAAGAGGGTGCGCGGGATAACCCTTGCGAATACCGTGCCCGAAGCCGGCCGATCAGCTTCCGATCCGCCACCGGACGCTCCCTGAGGAGCGATGGTGGTGTCGCCCTTTCCTGTGGCATAGCACGACCGCCCCGCTCTGATCGGCGAACCGTCGATTGGTGCGACACATCCGGTCTGTCGCAATGCCAGGGCGCAGAACTTTCCGTCAAAATAGCATGTTCCGGAATGTCAGCGACACCCGCCGGCCCCGCATCACCCGCAGCCCGTCAATCACGTCCGACCGTCGCGGCGGGATCGCATGCGTCCAGTCCCGCCGCGCCGGCCCAGTGAGCACCAGCAGCGAGCGCGGCGGCAAGAT
Source organism: Rhizobiaceae bacterium (assembly GCA_027484835.1). Lineage (GTDB taxonomy): Bacteria > Pseudomonadota > Alphaproteobacteria > Rhizobiales > Rhizobiaceae > Allorhizobium. Next base: position 5,179 of record JAIXSF010000024.1, read on the forward strand.
GACAGCCCGCGTCTCGCCGCTCTCAAGGCAAGCAAACCGCATCTCACAGGCCGACATCAGACTGAGCGAGGCAATCACCTCGCCGAAACACGGCTCGCAATCGATATGCGCGCTGATCCCCTGCCCGGGCAGGTAGTCGTTGGCAATCACCTGGTCCGGCACGTCTGAGAAAAACCCGTCCGCCACCAGCCGCCCCGCCAGCCCCTTGAGCATGTCCGGCAACGGCCCGATCCGGCTTTCTCGCGAGGCGCTCCTCGCCCGGTAGTCATAGCGATAGCCGAAATGCCGCACCCGCCGCTTCAACTCACCGCTCCAGTCACCGGCATCGAGGAAGGCGGCAAGCGCGGCTTCTTGTGCAGGGGTAATCCAATCGGGGGTGAGGCTGGCACCGGGTGGCAGCTGGGGCTGGGTCTCCATGGGCGGGTGTCCGTATCGGTAGAGCAAGCATGGTAGCGGGGACGCGCTAGGCTGGCATCCTCATGATGCTAGGGTATTGCCAAGAGAACCGATCCCCTCACTTGCGAAATCTGAAGTTTAGGCGGCTTGCGCTGACCTCAAGCCTTCGATTTCGCTTTCTCCCCCACAGTGGGGGGAGAGGGAGCGGGAGGCCGGCGGCAACGACCCCTCTCCCCTCTGTGGGAGAGGTTACAAAATCGAGGGCTTAGCCAGATCAGGGCTAAACCTCA
>JAIXSF010000068.1 GCA_027484835.1 Rhizobiaceae bacterium
CCCGGCCTTTCCACGTCGACGATCGGCTTCAATCCTGCCGTCCACAGGAAGGGGGCGAGCACGATGAGCGCGGCCACACTGCGGATCAGGATGACCTGGCCCAGTCCGTAACTGGCAACCAGCCATTTGCCCATGGCGTCGTTCATCGCAAAGAGGAGCATGCCGAGCAGCATGACGGCCGGTCCAGCCATGCCGGTCAGTCCGGACACCCTGCGATCTGCCTCGTCCGTTGCCTGCATTCTCGCCTCCTGCCCAAGCATCGTTCTCGTCAGATCTTGTTTTGTCCTATTGTCTGACAATACTCGCCTTATTGTCGTATGGCGCACCCGCTCGCAAGGCCAAAACCGTCATCGATTGGCGGAGAAATGGCGATCGCGTGTACCGCCCTTAATTCGTATTATTCTAAAATATGAATTTTACTAGAAATACGGGGGGATCCCAAATATCGTTTGAGACTCTACTTTCACCAAAAAAGGCCAAACGAGAATTAACCGAACCTTAAGCATGTACTTTCTTAACCTGTTCGACTGTGCTACAAAATTCCCCTAGGAGGATGGGGTTAATGCTAGTACGCGTCGCGTTTGTAGATGATCATCCAATCTTGTTGGAAGGCTTGGTCAGCCTGTACAGTACAAAGCCCGATCTCGCTGTAGTGGCGATGGGCCACACTACAGTTGACGCTTTGAATATCCTCGAAAATCATCGTCCCGACGTCATCGTTATGGACTTGAGCATGCCGGGAGATTCCTTCGCGGCGATTGAGTTGATGTTGGCCTCCTACCCGCAAACCAAGGTCATCGTGTTCACCGCGTCCAGCGCCATCCAGCCCGCCGTCGAGCTCATCGAGGCCGGCATCAGCGGCTATGTGCTGAAGGGGTCATCCTCGTCCGATCTGCATGAGGCGATCATCCGCGCCCATAATGGTGAAACCTACATCACGCCCGGTTTTGCCACCAAGGTCATCGTTTCGATGAAGACCGCGGAAATCCGGCGTCGAGCTCCGCAGCCGGAACGCCTGCATCATCGTGAAGAACAGATCGTCAGCGGCCTGCTCAAGGGACAGACGAACCGTGAAATCGGGCTCAGCCTCAACATCAGCGAAAAGACGGTCAAGCACTACATGACCTCGCTGATGAACAAGCTCAGCGTCCGCAACCGGGTCGAGCTCGTCATCGCGGTCAAGAACCGCACCTCGCCGCGCGACCGCCTCGCCAGCTAAGATTCCGTTTAATTTCTTGCATTGCCGTCGGTTGGTTCGCGTTGTGCAAACGCAGACGCGTTATCCGTCATGACCGATCGGCAGGCTGGCGACGGCAAATGAGCCGTTCTTGCGTGGGAAATAGCGCATGCGACCGCCAAAGCTGCGGATGCGCCGCTTCTGGCTGACCTTGCCCAGTCGGGCCCTTTGGACCTCACGCTTCGATGGGAGCACCGGGCGTTCGCCGATATCGACGACGGCGACGAACAGCCGGCCACCCCTCAAGCTGCAACGCACCATATGCGTGTTGCTGTTGGCATGCCGGTAGCTGTTCATCAGGCCTTCCAGCACGAACCGATAGAGGCAGATCGACAAATCGGGGATACGCAGGTCGATCCCGGCGCTGCCGAGCAGCATGGTTTCGCGACCGGTAATCTCGAGATAGCGTTTGGCAGCCAGCTGCACGGCCTCATCGACGGTGGTATCCTCGAGTTCAGGAAGTACCAGGCCTGCGGACAGGTTGCGAACGTCATCCACGACATTGCTGACCAGATCGAGGATTTTGTTCAGGGCCTCCCGGGTTGCCGGTGCCACGTCCGGACGTGGGCTGGCAAGGTCGCTCAGCCGAAGTTTGACCAGTGTCAGCAGCTGAACCGATCCGTCATGCAGATCCGCGCCGATCTGGTCGAGGATACGCTCGTTCAGCTTGCCGGCCTCTATTCGGGCGTTGTCGGCCAAGAGACGCAGCCGGTTGTTCTCGACGGACAGCTCGATGGCGTTCCGCAAGCTTTCACGCAATGTCCTGCGCTGTTGTTCGATCAGGCGTGCTCCGCGTCGCACCACGATATACAGAAGCGAGAGCATGGGCACCGAGAGCAGAACGACCCCGATCATCGACGTCCGGCGTGTCTCGGCGATCTGCTGCTCCAGAATGAGCGATTCTTCGTAAATCTCACCAGCGAGCAAAACCTTTCCCTCTGCCGAGGTGATAAGCGGCGCGTAAACCTCAAGGAGGGATTCGGCCGTCTCGGCCTCACTGTATTCATGCTTGGCGATGGTGGTGCGCGAGACGATCGTCTCGCCTGACAGCGCCTTCGAGAGTTCGTCGAAGATCACGGGCTCGGCCGCGTGGGTGTCGACTGGATAAAGCTGGCGCCCGTCGGCCGACCATACCTTGATGTTGCGGATCCTTTGCCCCTTGGGTCCCTCGCCGATCAAGGCGGCGACCCGGCTCTGAAACGTCTGGTCGAACTGGACGCTGCCGTTCTGCGTCTCGACCAAGGGAGCGATCATGCTTTGCATGCGCACTGCCCCTGCTGCCCCAGCTGCATTCAGCGCTGCCCGCTCGACCTGGGCTGCGGCGAAAAAACCAACGCCGGTCATCAGGCCGAAAACGATGATCGAGGCGGCAATCAAGAACTGGACCGACAACGATAGTGAGCCAAGCGTGGTCCATAGCCGTTGAACAGCTGGTGCAGTCGGAGTTTGCTTCTCCATCGTCTGTGGCCTGTTCTCCTTCATGCAGAACCAAGTTTCGCCCAGCCTAGACGCATCGTGTCTGCCCAGTTTCCTCGCTCAGCCCGCAGTATTGCTCTGCAGTTCCTGATCTGCCCTCACCGTTACATTGATGCACTGCATTTTTGTTGATGTCGACAGTAGTCTGACAAAGTTCAGACCATGGTCTGAAATCAGATTGGACCTTTAGCTTACACTTTCCGAGACCAAGTTCCCTTCCGGTTTCCCCCGCATGTGCAACTCTGTTGTCCTGACAAATCCCTGACAGCACGTCTTGGGAATGAACATCGGAGGCGGGATATCCCGATAAACATATGGTCCAGATCAACCAGCACGATCTCGAATTCATCCTTCGTCAAATCAAGATCGCCGAGGCGAATTCTGTTGCGCATTCAGGCGCAGACGCAAAGGCGCTGACCAATATCTGGGTCGATGAACTCGGAAACGTTGTCGCTCCGGGAACGGCCGGCGCCACGCTCGCGATCAGTGCCGAGCATGTGCCTTACGGCTTGCGCACCGTCGACGGCAGCTTCAACAATCTCGGCGCCGGTCGCGAAAACTGGGGTGCGGTCGACCAGCCTTTCCTAGACCTGCTAGGCGACGAATGGCGGGTTACCGATGGCGACACGTTCCAGATCCGTACCGGCCAGAACACGTTCGCGACGATCGGCGGCGCCTACAATCCGACGGGTGCGGTTGCAGACGCGGATCCTCGCCTGATCTCCAACCTGATCGTTGACCAGACGCTCTCGAACCCGGCCGCGATCTACACTGCACTCCTGCAGGCCGGCTACACAGGTAACGTTCTCAGCGCCGTAACCTCGATCAAGACGCAGTTCGATGCAGCCTTGCTGACGGCAAAGACTGCGAATGATGCCTTGCCGGCCCCCCAGCAAAAGACAGATGCAGTCCTCATCGCCAATGTGACCGCGACGCTCGCAAATTCGCTGGAAACTACCTACGGCATCAGCTTCGATGGCCCTTCGATCCTGATCGAAAACGTTGCGCCGGATGAGGGGCTCTCGGCGCCGTACAATTCTTGGTTCACGCTGTTCGGCCAGTTCTTCGACCACGGACTTGATCTCGTGCAGAAGGGCGGCAACGAGAAGATCTACATCCCGCTTGCGCCGGATGATCCGCTTTATGTCGAAGGCAGCCGCACGAATTACATGGTGCTGACGCGTTCGCCGCAGACGCCGCTGAACCTGACGACTCCATTCGTCGACCAAAACCAGACCTATTCTTCGGTCGCATCGAAACAGCTCTTCCTACGCGAATACAAGCTGGTCGATGGCAAGCCCGTTTCGACCGGCCATCTTCTTGAAGGCTCGAAGGGGATTGCCACTTGGGCAGAGGTGAAGGCGCAAGCTCGCGATATTCTCGGCATCAACCTGACAGATGATTTCGTCGGGACTGTCCCGCTGTTCAAGATGGATGCCTATGGCGAGTTTGTCCGCGGGCCAAACGGCCTGCCGATGGTCGCCACGGGTACGCCGAACAACATCGTCTGGGTCGAAGGCAATCGCGCTTCGCCAATCAGCCTCAGCAATGCGGTTCTGACCAACCACGCCTTCCTTGATGATATCGCGCATAATGCCGTGCCGGGTCTCGTTGACCACGATCGCAACCCCGCAACGCCTGATATCGCCAAGACAGCGGACACTGACACTGTCGCCAACAACGCAATCCCTCTCAACGAGGCCGGCCAGGCCACGACCTACGACAACGAACTGCTCGACGCGCATTTCGTCACCGGCGACGGTCGCGGCAACGAAAACATCGGTCTGACCGCCGTCCACCACATCTTCCATTCCGAGCACAACCGCATCGTCGAGCAGGTCAAGGAGCAGGCGATTGCAGCCGCCCAGAGTGGCAATTTCGCGTTCCTGAACGAATGGCTGGCCACCGATGTCCAGGCGTTGCCGGCAAACCTGTCGACCCTGAACTGGGATGGCGAGCGTCTGTTCCAGGCTGCCCGCTTCACCACCGAAATGCAGTACCAGCATCTCGTGTTCGAGGAATTCGCCCGCAAGATCCAGCCGGACGTCGACGCCTTCGTCTTCAATCCGTCGATGGACATCAATCCGGCGATCTTCGCGGAGTTCGCTCACGTCGTCTATCGCTTCGGCCATTCAATGCTGAACGAAACCGTCGATAGCGTCAGCGCCAACGGCACCAAGTCCTCCATGGACCTCTTCTCCGCCTTCCTGAACCCGACCGCCTATGCGCCGGGTCAGATTACGGCGGATCAGGGTGCTGGTGCCGTCATTCGCGGCATGACCGGCCAGGTTGGCAACGAAATCGACGAATTCGTCACGGACGTTCTGCGCAACCACCTCGTCGGCATTCCGCTCGACCTTGCGGCCCTCAACATCGCGCGCGGCCGTGAATCCGGTATTCCGAGCCTGAACGCCGCTCGCGCGCAGTTCAAGGCGATCGCCAACGGCGACACACAGCTCGACCCCTACAAGAACTGGGTCGACTTCGGCATGAACCTCAAGAACCCGGCCTCGATCGTCAACTTCATCGCGGCCTATGGCACGCATTCCTCATTGACGAGTCTCGTTGCTGTTCCGATCAGCCAGCAATTCCCCACAGGCTTCCGGGAGAAAACTGGCGAGGAAAAGCGCGACGCCGCGATGAAGCTTGTCTTTGGTGATTCCAGCCTCACGGGTCAGGCCAAGATCAACTTCGATGCAGACCGTATGGCCTTCCTCAACGGAACCGGACAGTATTCAAATCTCGGAGGCCTGAACGACGTCGATCTCTGGATCGGCGGTCTGGCCGAAAAGAAGATGGCCTTCGGCGGCATGCTGGGCTCGACTTTCTCCTTCGTCTTCGAACTCCAGCTCGAAAACCTGCAGAACGGCGACCGCTTCTACTACCTGTCGCGTACCCAGGGTCTCAACCTGCTCAACGAACTGGAAGCCAACTCCTTCGCTGAAATGGTTATCCGGAATACCGACATCGGTCAGACCGGATATGCCGTGCCGGGCGACATCTTCTCCGTGCCGGACCACGTCCTTTATGTCGATCGCGCCGAGCAGACGAAGTGGGGCTACACCGATCCGGCCGGCACCGATCCGTTCCAGAATGCTCTGGCACCGCTCGTTGAACGCGGCGCCAATTCCATCAAGTACAATGGCAACGACCATGTGCTGATCCAGGGCACCAACCAGGCCGACACGATCGTGGCCGGCGGCGGCGACGACACCGTCTGGGGCCGCGGCGGCAATGACCGCATCGAGGCAGGCTACGGCGTCGACAAGATCCACGGCGGTGAAGGTGATGACATCATCACAAATGCCGGCACCGATATCGGCGAAGTCGACTTCCTCATGGGTGAAGAAGGCAACGACGTCGTCCATGGCGGCTCGGGCCTGGCACTCGTTTTCGGTAACCAGGGCTCGGACGTCCTGATCTCCGGGCCTGATGGCAAGGAAATGTTCGGTGGTGAAGGCGACGACTTCATGCTCGGCGGCGAAGGCGGCGACTTCCTGCTCGGCAACGAAGGCGACGACTGGATCGAAGGCGGCAACGGTTTCGACACGACGGCCGGCGACAATTCCGAGCTGTTCTTCAACTCGACGATCATCGGCCACGACGTCATGTTTGCCGGCGAAAACGAGCATGACTTCGACGCCGAATCCGGCGACGACATCATGGTGCAGGGCGAAAGCGTCATGCGCAATGAAGGCATGTGGGGCTACGACTGGGCGATCTACAAGGGCAATACCGAAAACGCGGATGCCGATCTGACCAAGCCGATCTTCACCACCGACCAGCAGGACATCCTGCGCAATCGCTTCGACGCCGTGGAAGGCCTGTCGGGCTACAAGCAGAACGACGTGCTGCTGGGCGACAATCGCGCAACAGCCTTCCCGTCGACGCCGGATCCCGAGGCAGAGCCGGGTGCAAACCTTGCCGGTGCCGAAAACACCATGATCAAGCATCACCTCAGCCAGGCCGGCATCGATCGCATCGCCGGACTGCGGGAACTCCTTGGCAACCTCGTCCAGAACACGACGGCCGTAGGTGAAGCCGCTCGCGAAGCCCAGATCGCCTTTGACGACGGCAATATCCTGCTCGGCGGCGGGGGCAGCGACCGGATCGAAGGCCGCGGCGGCGATGACGTCATCGACGGCGACGCCTGGCTTAATGTCCGTATCCGGATCAACACACCGTCCGGCGTTTACACGGCGGATAGTCTGGCAGGCCCGGTTTATCTTCAGTCGCAGCTCGTCAACGGCGAGATTCCGACCACCGCCACTGCTGCCTTTGGCGGCAAGGCCCTGTCCGACCTGCTTCTCGAGCGGACCATCACACCCGGCCAGATGGAAATCGTTCGCGAGATCGTCGATGGCGGCAAGACCGGCGACGTCGACATTGCCGTCTACTCGGATATCCGGGCAAACTACTCCATAGAGCAGAATGCCGATGGGAGCTTCACCGTCACCCATGTTCAGGTCGATCCGACCGGAGCACTCGGGCTGGTGACGTCCGACGGCGTCGACCGGGTGAAGAACATCGAAGTGCTGCGGTTCGCCGATGGAGATCTTCGGATCCAGTCGCCGCGCATAGAGCTCAACGGCTTCGATACGGCACCGCAGGCCTATCGCGATACGTTTACGCCAGAGCTCAACCAGAACACCTACGCACGCAATGACGGGACTTCTGTTTGGACCGGTGCGTGGAGCGAAAGCAGTGATGGTGCGATCAATCCATCTACGACCGGTGCAATTCAGGTCGTCGTCAACAATAACGATGGCCAACTCCGCTTCGGCGAAAATGGAGGCGATGGCGCATCGATCAGCCGTGGCCTTAGTTTGGCCGGCGTGACCTCTGCGCAGCTGACGTTCGATCTGTCCGATGCCAACATCGGATTTGGGGACACCGAGCGGCTAAGGCTCGAATACTCCACAGACGGCGGCGAAAACTTTACGCTGCTGCGCGAGTTCAATGGGCAAACCTCGGGTCTGCAGACTGTCGCGCTGCCACCGCCTTACGAGGCAAACGCCGTTATCCGCTTTGCGACCACGGCGGCGAACGCTGGCGAATTCTTCTTCGTTGATGACGTCAACATCTCGGTGACGCGTCCGGCCGCAACCCCATCCGTTGATATCCTCTCGACATTCACGGAAAACAACCAGCCCATTTCAGTGGCTTCCGAGCCACGGATCACGGACGATGGGGCAACCCTCGCCTCGGCTCGTATCATTCTGACCAATGCGCGGCCCGGCGACCAGCTCACAGCCCAGGGTCTGCCGAATGGCATCAACGCCAGCACCACCAATGCCAATGGTGTAATCACGGTCACGCTGACAGGCGTCGCATCGATCGCCGCCTATCAGTCTGCGATCCAGGCGGTGACGTTCGCAAACAGCTCCAACGCGCCGGACACGACGCCTCGTGTGATCGAGGTGACCGTCAACGATGGAAACTTCAACAGCACGGTCGCCCGCAATACTGTGACGGTCGTGTCTGTGAACGATGTGCCGACCGCAGGAAACGATAGCGTCATTACCAACGTCGTTTCTGGCACAGTCTTCATTCCGCAGTGGACACTTCTGCGCAACGACGCCGACACCGACGGTCCGTCTCTGTCGATCAGCGCTGTCAACAGCGTCAATGGTCTCGCAGCATCGGTCGTCGCAGGGCAGGGGATCTCGATCAACAAGTCGGGCAATTCGGGGACGCTGTCCTACACGGTGACGGATGGCGCAACGCCAACTGCCGGGACGGCGAACGCAAGCATCAGCATTGCCACCGTTGCAACAGGCACTGTGAATGGCACCGGTGCCGCCAACATCCTGATCGGCAACGCGGCAGCCAGCACGTTCAGCGGCGCGGGCGGCGATGACATCATTCTCGCCGGCGGTGGTGATGACACTGTCACCTGGTCCGCCGGACTGTTCACCAATGATGGCCGAGACTTCATCGACGGGGAGGCTGGTGCCGACACCGTTCGTATCACCGGCAACGCTACGAACGAAATCTTCCGCATCTACACGCGTGCTGCCTGGGAAGCCGCGGGCAACAACCTCGCAGGGATCAACGCGGCTACGGAAATCGTCATCACACGCACCAACATCCTGGGTCAGACCTCGGTAATCACCGAGCTCGACAACGTCGAGGAAATCGTGATCAACGGCGGCACTGCATCGCCTCCGGGCGGCCCGGTCGGTACCACGATCGGTGGTGACCAGGTCCAGGTCTTCGGCGACTTCACCCAGACCAGCCTGGCGCTCAACACGATCACGATCGAGGGCACCGGTGGCGACGACACGGTCGACATCTCGCAGCTGAGCTCGGCGCACCGCATTGTCTTTCGCTCGAATGGCGGCAACGACACGATTGTCGGCACGCTGCGTCCGCAGGATGTCGTGCTCGGTGCGGATGGCTCGGAACTGTCGACGTTTACCCGTACGGTCAATCCGGATGGATCGGTCTCCTATGCCAAGGGCACCCAGACCATCAAGATGGTTGCTGAAGGCGAAGGCAATACGCCTGATCCGGTGAATGGTCCGACCGGAGCGTTCGAATACACGGCACGCGATATCCAGGGCATCACCAATCTCATCAAGGGTCTGCCGGCCTTTGCCGGTGACGACGATACGGCCGGTGCTGGCGGTGTCCGCGATCTCTCGGGCAGCGGCAACAACATCGACAACCCGACTTTCGGGGCTGCGGACGAACCGTTCATTCGCCTGACCGAAGCTCGCTATGGGGCCGGTGTCGAGCTGGATGGCCAGGGCAACATCATCAACCGGGCTCTCAACCCGATCTTCGACGGGCTCGATGCGCGGCAGATCTCCGATATCATCGGTGCGCAGGAGGCCAATCTGCCGAAGGCGCCGAATGACGCCAATATCTTCTTCATGGCCTTCGGTCAGTACTTCGACCACGGTCTCGACTTCCTGCCGAAGGGCGGGGCCGGCAAGGTGATCATCGACGGTGCGGACATTCCCGGACCGACGGCGGCCAACTTCACCGATCTCACCCGCGGCTCACTGGCGAGCCCGCTGGAGTCGGCAACCGAAACGCCGGAGCACCTGAACAAGACTTCGCCCTATGTCGATCAGAACCAGGTCTATGGTTCCAACGTGATCGTCGGTCAGTTCCTGCGTGAAAGCGACGGAAACGGCGGCGTCGGCTCGCATATCCTGATGGGTCCCGAAGATCCGTCGGCACCCGGCTTTCATCTCATGTCGACGCTGCGCGAGCTGCTCGACCATCACCGGGCCGCCGGAACCGTCTTCGAAGGGCCGGGCCTCGGCGCTGGCAAGACCCTGCTCGAGTACTATCCGACCCTGTGGACGCAGGCCGGTGGCTACAACATGACCGTTGTCCGGGAACTTGCCGGGAACTTCATGGGCTCGAGCCACGCCCTGCTTCTCGACGCCAATCCGATCATCAGCCCGCTTGATCACTATATCGGTGGTGACGGCCGTGCGAACGAGAACTTCACGCTGACCTCGATGCACACCATCTGGGCCCGTAACCACAACTTCCATGTTGATAAGTTGCAGGCTGCAGGCTTCGAAGGGACACCGGAAGAGCTCTTCCAGGCCGCCAAGATGGTCAACGAGGCTGAATATCAGCGCGTCGTGTTCACGGAGTTCGCCGATGCACTGATTGGCGGCATCCAGGGCAATGGCAGCCACGGTTTCGAAGCCTATAACGACCAGGCGACTGCGAGCATCAGCCACGAGTTTGCCGCGGCCGTCTACCGCATCGGCCACTCGCTGATCGGTGACACCATCACGGTCAAGGGAGCCAACGGGCAGAACGTCCAGGTCAACCTGTTCGATGCCTTCCTCAATCCGACCAACGATGTGTTCACGCCCGAACAACTGGTCCAGCTGCGTGCCATGGGTTACGATCCGAAGCCCGGTTATGAGCAGTTCGGCACAGGCGCGATCCTGTCGGGTATCGTCGAGCAGCCGGCGGAAGATGTCGACTTCAACGTGGTCAATGCGGTTCGCAACGATCTCGTCCGCATCCGGGCCGACCTCTTCGCCTTCAACGTGGCGCGTGGTCGCGACGTCGGCCTCGGCACGCTCAACCAGGTGAAGGCCGATCTGAAGGCCTCGACCGACCCCTACATCAAGTTCGCGGTCGAATTCCTCGAAGCCAATGGTGGTTCGATGAACCCCTATTCGAGCTGGCAGGACTTCCAGCAGCGCAACGGGATCAGCGATGCCGTGCTTGCACAGTTCATCGCTGCCTATCCGGACCTGGTGCTGCAGGCAGACCAGATCGCGGCGTTCAAGGCGATCAACGGCAATATCGTCACCGTCAATGCGGATGGCACCGGTGTCGTCAAGGGTATCGATCGCGTTGATCTCTGGGTCGGTGGTCTCGCCGAGAAGCACTTCAACGGCGGCATGGCCGGCGATACCTTCTGGGTCGTCCTGCACGAGCAGTTCGATCGCCTGCAGGAAGCCGACCGCTTCTACTATCTGGAGCGTTTCGACAACTTCGACCTCTATGAAAACTTCATCGATGGCCAGGGCTTCTCGGACATTGTTGCCCGTAACACCGGGCTCACCGGCTTGCCGGAAGACATCTTCTCCTCCGACCTCGAAGACGGCGCCAATGGCGGCGGCGAGGGTGAAGGCGAGGGCAATGGTGATGGCGACGGCGATGGTCAGACCGGTGGCGGCGACGACAACGGCGGTGGAAATACCGGCGGTGAAGACGGCGACGGCGAGGACGACGAAGATGATGGTGAAGACGACGGCGACGGTTCGTCGGATGGTGACGGTGAAGGCGAAGGCAGCGACGACGGCGATGGCGATGGTGCCGGATCTGGTTCGGGCTCCGGTTCTGGCTCTGGCTCCGGCACGGGTGGCGGAACGACACCAACCCCGGTTCCGGTTGCAGCCCTCACACTGATCGGCACGGCGTTGTCGGATACGCTGCTGGGTGCTGGTGGCAACGACACGATGCTTGGCGGTGCGGGCAACGACATCCTGGTTGGCCAGGCCGGTTCGGACATCCTTCGCGGTGAGGACGGTGACGATGTGGTGACCGGCGGTGACGGTGACGACTTCACCAATGCGGGTCTCGGCGACGACGAGGTTCATGC
>JAIXSF010000046.1 GCA_027484835.1 Rhizobiaceae bacterium
CGGCCAGGCACAGGGTGGCCGCAAGCACATCCTGAACGAAATGGCGAACGCCCTTTCGGAAAGCCGTGGCCAGCTCGGCGAATTCGCACCGCGCATCGAAGTGATGAACATCCCGGTCGACAAGATCCGCGAAGTCATCGGTTCGGGCGGCAAGGTCATCCGCGAAATCGTCGAAAAGACCGGCGCGAAGATCAACATCGAAGACGACGGCACCGTGAAGATCGCCTCTGCCTCCGGCAAGGAAATCGAAGCGGCCCGCAAGTGGATCCACTCGATCGTGGCCGAGCCGGAAGTCGGCGTGATCTACGAAGGTACCGTTGTGAAGACCGCCGACTTCGGCGCCTTCGTCAACTTCTTCGGTTCGCGTGACGGCCTCGTGCACATTTCGCAGCTGGCTTCCGAGCGCGTTGCCAAGACCTCCGACGTCGTCAAGGAAGGTGACAAGGTTTGGGTCAAGCTGATGGGCTTCGACGAGCGCGGCAAGGTTCGCCTGTCCATGAAGGCCGTCGACCAGACGACCGGCAAGGAAATCGTTGCCGAGAAGAAGGATGGCGAAGCCGCTGAATAAGCGGACGTCGTCCCCGATCCGAGGCGCGGGAGAAATTCCGCGCCTTTTTTGTTCGCCCAGAAAGAAGACCGAGCCATGAGCCGCGAGAGCCTGAAGACCCTGTTCCATCCCTTCGTTACCGAGGCAGTCGCCCTTCCCGGTGCGGAAAGCCGCTGGCTTTTCCTGGGCGCCGAGGCCGGTTTTTCCAAGCCGGAAGGTTTCGACGCCGAGCTGACGGTCGTGCAGGACTTCCGGCCGGAGTTTCGCCGCCTCGAGGCAAGCCACCTCAAGCCTCTGCCGACCGTGGACGGCAACGGCTATGACGGCGCTCTGCTGCTGTGTGGCAAGCACAAGGGCGTCAACGAAGACCGCATCGCAGAAGCGCTGCAGCGTGTGAAGCCCGGTGGCACGGTTCTCGTTGCGGGCGCCAAGGAAGACGGCATCCTGCCGCTTCGCAAGCAGCTTGATCGCCTGGGCCTCTCACCGGAATCCCTGCCGAAGTACCACGGCGTGGTCGTCTGGTTCAAAACGCCTTCCGACAGCGCGACGCTCGTATCAACCCTGTCCGCCAAACCGGTGACGGTTGAAGGACGATTCGAAACGCGCTCGGGCCTCTTCTCGCACGCCCATGCCGATGAGGGCTCGGAACTGCTCGCAAGCCGCCTGCCGACCAATTTCGACGGCAATGCTGCCGATTTCGGCGCCGGCTGGGGTTACCTCTCGGTGATGCTGGCGGAAGCATCGCCGCGCACCAACCGCATCGATCTGTTCGAGGCAAGCCACGAGGCGCTCGAGCATGCCAAGCGCAATCTCGCGCGCAACTGCCCTGATCTGACGACACGCTTCTTCTGGCAGGATCTCGGCAGCGAGCCGCCGAAGGAGAAGTACGACCTCGTCATCATGAACCCGCCCTTCCATGAAGGGCATGCTGCCGAGCCGTCGATCGGCGCGGCCATGATCAAGGCTGCATCGGAAGGGCTGCGCAACGGCGGGGAGCTGATGATGGTGGCCAATCGTGGACTGCCCTATGAACCGGTCCTTGGCGCACATTTCAAGCAGCACGGCGAGGTATGCCGCAATGCACGCTTCAAGGTGCTCTGGGCGAAGCGCTAACATCCACGTGATCAGGCACGGGATCGGTCGGTCTTAGACTACGATCCCCTCGACTCGTCGTCGTGGCTCGCTTAGCATCTGGCGCCATAAGGTTCTCTTCTGGCGCCAACGGTCACATGCCTCCTCGGAATCTCACCGATGAATTGACCACCGTGGCCGGCCTCGCCTCAGCGGTGGTCGAGCATGCCCAGTCCTATGGTATCGACGTAAATCCGATCTGCAAGGCGCTGGACATCGATCCCGAGGTTTTCAAGAGCCTGACGGCGCGTATCAGTCTCGACCGCCTGTGCAGGCTCCTGGAGGCCTGCGCGCTGCTGGCCGATGACGAGGCCTTCGGGCTCACCAGCATCGGCCGCTACGAGGCAGGCTCGACCGGTCCGTTCGGCTACGGGCTGATGGCTGCGCCGACGGGGCTCGACTTCGTACGCTTTCTCGACGCCCATATCCAATATGTCACCCATACGAGCTATTCACGGCTGTCCATGGACGAGCGCGGTGCGCACATTGCCTGGAGTTTTGCGCCGATCATCGTGAAGCGCGACCAGTATGTAGACATGTCCGTGGGGCTCGTGATCCAGCGCGCCAAGGATCTTGCGAACAGCGATAGCATCGAGATCGAGCTCGAAAGGCCGCCGCCGCGCAATCCGCAACCCTTCCGCCAATTGCTGTCGCGGCGTTTAAGCTTCGGTGCTCGGCTCAACTGCATTCATTTTCCCCGCAGCTTCCTCGATGCCCAGAATCCGACGGGCGACCGCAGGTTGTTCGAACTCATGGACCTGCAATGTCGCAGCCTGAGGGCGCCCATGCCGGAGAAAGGCGCCGACTTCCTCGATCAGGTGCGGCGCTATCTTCTGCTGCATGTCTCCGATGACGACTATCCGCTCGCCCAGATCGCTCCCTATTTCGGTTTGTCGGAGAGGACATTCCAGCGACGGCTTGCAACCCACGGCACCAGTCTCAACGAGTTGCGCGACCAGATTCGGAAGGAAGTGAGCTTCAATCTTCTCACCGAAAGCGAGCTGCCGATCTCGGAGATCTGTTACCGTCTGGGCTATTCTGCACCCAGCGCTTTCACGCGATCCGTGACCCGCTGGTTCGGTTCGTCACCGACGGAGGTTCGGGAGCGCAAGTCTGCCTGACGTCGCGCCTCCTTGACAAGCCCGGGCTTAAGGCCCTTACTGTGGAGTATCAAAGCACTTCGTGGCGCATATTTCCCTTGATTAGCGCCTGCGGATAAGTTCTTGGCGCGCAGGGTAAACGACGCGCGTCCCCCCAAATGATAGTAGCCCGGCCTCAAGACTTGATGTGTTCATCAAGTCGTCCTTCTCCATTGCGGCAAAGACCATCATGAAAACCGATACCATACGGGCCATCGGGCGAGAGCCCGCTTTTCCGGCGCTTGCCGATCGCGAAATCCGCTGTCTGCAGCTGGTGGCCGAAGGCATGCGTGCGGATCAGGTGGCCAATGTGCTGGCCCTATCGCTTCATGAAGTGAACAATGCGCTGATCAGCGCCCAGGACAGGCTCGAGGCGAGCAATCTGATGCATGCGGTCAGTCTCGCCATGCTGATCGGCCTGATCGATCACACCGATCCCCATCAACCGAAGTAAGCCGAACTCCCACGGCTGGCGGACCACTTCGGATGAACGCCTGGCGCGGCAACGCGCCAGGCTTTTTTGTCTTCTGCGTCTGCCGATCAGCCGTTATGGCGCTGGAAGACGAGCGTTGCGTTGGTGCCGCCGAAGCCGAAGGAATTGGACAGCACGGTATCGATCTTGGCGTTGTCGATGCGCTTGCGGACAACCGGCACGCCCTCGAATTCCGGATCGAGTTCGGTGATATGGGCGCTTTCGCCGATGAACCCGGCCTGCATCATCAGGAGACCGTAGATCGATTCCTGGACGCCGGCGGCACCCAGCGAGTGACCGGTCAGAGACTTGGTCGACTGGATATGCGGGATCTTGTCGCCGAAGACTTCGCGGATGGCGCCGATTTCCTTCGAATCACCCACCGGCGTCGAGGTGCCGTGGGTGTTGATGTAGTCGACTTCGCCCGTGACGGTGGCCAGTGCCTGGCGCATGCAGCGGATTGCACCTTCACCCGAGGGGGCAACCATGTCGTAGCCGTCGGAGGTCGCACCGTAGCCGACGACTTCGGCGTAGATCTTTGCGCCGCGGGCCTTGGCATGCTCGAGCTCTTCGAGAACCAGAACACCGGCGCCACCGGCGATGACGAATCCGTCACGCGAAACGTCATAGGCGCGAGAGGCGGTTGCGGGCGTGTCGTTGTACTTCGACGACATGGCACCCATGGCGTCGAACAGGCTGGACATGGACCAGTCGAGATCCTCGTGGCCGCCGGCGAAGACCATGTCCTGCTTGCCCCACTGGATCATCTCATAGGCATTGCCGATGCAGTGCGCCGAGGTCGAGCAGGCGGAGGAGATCGAGTAGTTGACGCCGTGTAGCTTGAACCAGGTGGCGAGCGTCGCCGAGGCGGTCGACGACATGGCCTTCGGTACCGCGAACGGGCCAATGCGCTTCGGGCTCTTGTTCTGGCGGACGATATCGGCAGCCTCGACAATCTGACGGGTGGACGGGCCACCGGAGCCCATGATGATACCAACGCGTTCGTTCTGCTGATAGTCGGCCTCTTCGAGACCGGCATCGGCGATCGCCTGCTTCATGGCAACATGGTTCCAGGCGCCGCCCTGGGACAGGAAGCGCATGGCACGACGGTCGACCAGTTCGGTCGGATCGAGGGTGGGCTTGCCCCAGACCTGGCACTTGAAACCGTTCTCGGCAAAATCGGGAGAAAAGGTGATGCCCGACTTGGCATCCCGCAGCGATGCGGTGACTTCGGCGGCATCGGCACCGATGGAGGACACGATACCAAGACCTGTTACTACAACCCGTCTCATCTCTCAGACCTTTTTTATAAACTTCAGGTGTGGACGGGGCCGGCTCAGGCCGCCTTGTCCTTCGACAGACCGACACGCAGGTCGGTTGCCTGATAGATAGTTTCGCCATCGGCCTTTAGCCAGCCATCGGCCGTACCAAGTACCAGACGTCCGCGCATGACGCGCTTGAAGTCAATGCCGTATTCCAGCAGCTTGGTTTCCGGACGTACCATGCCCTTGAACTTCACTTCGCCGGTCGACAGCGCCATGCCGCGACCAGGCTCGCCGAGCCAGCCCAGGAAGAAGCCCGTCAGCTGCCACATGCCATCAAGGCCGAGGCAGCCCGGCATGATGGGGTTGCCCTGGAAGTGGCAGGGAAAATACCAGTCGTCGGGACGCACGTCGTATTCCGCGCGGATGTAACCCTGATCGAAGGCGCCGCCGGTTTCCGAAATGTCGGTGATCCGGTGGACCATCAGCATCGGCGGGAGCGGCAGCTGCGCATTGCCCGGGCCGAAAAGTTCACCGCGGCCGCAGGAGAGGATTTCATCGTAATTGTAGCTGGATTGTCTCGTAACCATTGTTCTTCTTCTTCCCCCCTCTGCTTCACATATCCGGGACCCAATAGAGCAAGACGGCGGCAAATTGAAGCCCTGCAGCCGATCTGCCGGTTTCCCGGGCTTTTCCTCATATCATGGTCGCATACAGCAAGGAAAAGACCATCACCAGACCTGCGCTGGCTAAAAAACCGCTCAGCGCGGGCCTTGCAGGTCTTGTCCCCACCGGAACTATTGAAAGACCCTCATTTTGCGGCTATATCGACACATGCCGGTGGCCTTTCATGCTGCGGCGAAAGTGGAGTGCGTCTTTGACGATGGCAACCTGCCAAACGGGTATTGAACTGAAACTGCGCCGCTCGGGCCTTCGCCCGACGAAGCAGCGTATCGCGCTGGCTGGCCTTCTGTTCGCAAAGGGTGATCGTCACCTGACCGTGGAAGAGCTGCACGAAGAGGCGATTTCGGCGGATTTTCCGGTTTCGCTGGCGACCGTTTACAATACGCTTCACCAGTTCACCGAGGCCGGCCTGATCCGCGTTCTCGCGGTTGAAAGCTCCAAGACCTATTTCGACACGAATGTGTCCGACCACCACCATTTCTTCGTCGAAGGCGAAAACAAGGTGCTGGATATTCCGGTCAACAACATCAGCATCGACAACCTACCCGCGCCGCCGGAAGGCATGGAAATCGCGCATGTCGATGTCGTGATCCGGCTTCGCCCGAAGCAGGGCTGATACGCCCCGTCAAAACCTCACATGACTTCGTCAGGATGCCGCCCAGGCTTGTGCCTGTAGGTGGGAAACGTCCATCCGAAATGCAGCGCGCCGCCGCGGATGGCGAAGGCTGCCACGGCGCCGATGGCGGAGGCTGCATAGAGGGGCATCCCGATCTCGTTGGCTGCCGTGAAGACGGCCGCACCGACGAGAGCTGCGGTGATGTAGATCTCCGGGCGCAGTAGAACGGAAGGTTCATTGGCCAACAGGTCACGCAGCACGCCGCCCAGGCTCGCTGTGAGGGTGCCGGTAACGATCGCAATGGTCGGTGAGCCGGTTGCAGCAAGGCCCTTGGCCGCGCCCATGACGCAGTAAGCCGAGAGACCGATGGCATCGAGCCAGATCAGCAGGCGATAACGCGATTCGACCAGATGGGCGGTGAAGAAGACGAGCACACCCACGGCGCAGCAAACCAGGATGTAATCCGGGTTCAACACCCAGAATACGGGCACGCGGCCCAGCACGATGTCACGCACCGTGCCGCCGCCAAGTCCGGTCACCACGGCGAAAAAGAGGAAGCCGATCATGTCGAGCTGCTTGCGAGAGGCCGCAAGCGCGCCGGTCGCCGCAAACAGGGCAATCCCGGCATAATCGAGATAAGACAGGAGCGACATGGCTTCTTTCCTCGCTGGGGCCTGAGGTCTTGGCCAGATTTGGATCACGCCGTTAAGGGTGAGGCAAGACGCAGCCGCTAGACTTCTCCATCGTTCAGCACAGATTGCGATCCGGAGTCCAGACCGTGACTTTCTTCTCCCGCCTCCTCTTCGCCGCCGCAGCCTGTTTTCTCGCAGGAACTGCCAGCGCACAGCAGGAATTGCTGCAGGATCCCGAGATTTACGAGAAGAACCACTACGCCAAGCGCTGCGACGTGGTGCAATATGGCGGCCGCTTTATCGACCGGATCGACATCAACAATGATGGCATCACCGATGCGGTGACCAACAGCAGCGAAATCGTCTGCGACGGCGTGCGCGGCCCGGACTGCACGGCGGAGGGCTGCCCGTTCAACTTCTACCTGCAGGTGAAGGAAGGCGGTTATTTCATGATCGCCACGGCGCAGATGTACACCTACGAGTTCATCAAGCGCTTCGGCAACATGGTCTTCGTGCTGCAGATGCATCCTCGCTACTGTGAACGCGAGGAAGGCCAGGAGCCTTGCGCCATGACCGTGCGGGTGCGGGGCACGAAATTCCTGACCATCTCGAAGAAGTGACGGCCCTCAAGGGGCAGGATAGATTTCGTCGATCCGACCAAGTGCCCAATAGGCGGCCAAGCCAACCCATTCCCTGACGGCTGTCGACATCTGCTGCGCGTTGAGGCTCGGCTGCGTAAAGTCGAGCGCGAACGAGACGTTTCCGGCGGTGCGATAGTCGACCGGCCATGGCGTCACATCGACACCCGCTTTGCGAAACAGGCCGACCGAGCGGGGCATGTGAAAAGCGGA
>JAIXSF010000098.1 GCA_027484835.1 Rhizobiaceae bacterium
AGCAGGAAGAGTGCGGCCAGCATTTCGCCCGCCCCTTCCGCCAGCAGCGCCTGGGCGCCATGCAGGCTGTGCTGTGCGACGGAATAGGCGCCGACCTGCGGCACGCCATTGAAACGCGCGATGCGCGACAGACGGCCGGCAAAGTCGCGGAAATCCACCTCGGCGGCTGAGGGGCGGGCGAGATCGTGAACCGTCCCGTCGGGCCGAAAGCTCTCGATGATGCCCTGGCAAAGCGCGGTCATGCGCCACCTCGCAGGATTCCGGCCAAGGCCAGCTCGCCGGCCTCGCGCAAGGCGGGCAGGGGGCGAGGCTGGACGGAGGAGAGGAGGATGAGGGCGATCAGCATCCAGAGGCAGAGGCCGATCAGGACAAGCAGTATGATCGTGGCGAACCGGTTGGCCATGTTAGACCCCTTCGGCATCGATCGAGGCCTGACGGACCTCAGGCATGCGGCTGGCGGCGGCGTAAAATGCGGCAATGCCGATGGCAGCGAGGAAGCCAATTGCCGCATAGGCCAGCATCGTCGAACGAACGACTTCCATGCGTGACGGGCGGCTGGCGGCAAGCGGGATCACGCGCAGCGAGAGGTGCGGGTCGAGATCCGGCGGGATCACCGGCGACATGGGGCCGATGTGATAGGCCTTGCCCGGGTCGTCGAGGGACCAGTCGTAGGGGCTGCGCGGGATGCGCTCGTAGGGGTCGAGCGTAAGATCGCGCTCGATGCGGGAAGCAGGGTGGTGCGCGCTACTGCGCATTCTCTGAATGGAAACTGATTGCATGGCGCCCTCGTGCCTCGCGGTGAAGGCCGTTCCCGTCGCTGCTGTCCCGGTTAGGAGAGGATCGTCGCAGCGACGGGCTCACGGCATCCGGCGTCGGGAGGAGGGGAACGTCGGATGCAATTACGCTAATGGGTAATAAATTACGCGTCAAGAGCGATGGCGTAATAAAATACGCAAGACGAGAGAGGGTCAGCAGCGGGGTTGTCCCACGCAATGCCAAAGCTTAGGGTGGTGGTCACACCGGATGGAGGAGCAGAGCATGAAGATGATTCTGGCGCTGGCGATCGCGGCAGCAACGGCAGCTCCGACGCTTGCTGATGACCTCCGTGATCTCGCCCGTGCCCTGGGTGAAATCATGGCATCTGAAGCTGCTTGTGAGCTAAAATTGGACCCAGAGGCGATAAGAAAGCTGATCAGGACCAAGGTTCCTGCGGACGACCTACGCTTCATGAAGGACGTCGACAATCAAGTCGTGCTATTTCCGGGGCGGCTCGAAGATATGACCGACGCAGTCAAGGCCGCCCACTGTGAGCAGATGGGCAGGTTGGCAGTGACGCTGCAAATTCTGCGTGAGGGCTGAGCAGAAAACGGCCCACTCCGCTAGACGCCGAACAGCTCATTCACCGATAGAACTTTGTGGATGCTCTTCACGGTCTCTACGTTGATGTCGATGTCAGCAATGGGGTTGCGCTTCCCGATAGTAACGGCGTGCCCGTTCTTCTTGCGGAAAATGCCCAAGGTTGCCTCCGTTGGCTCGTGATCGGCGTTTTTGCACTGGACGACGACGATATCACCGGTGCGCGGAGGCTTGTGCGGATGCACATAAATCAGATCACCCTGAAAATACTGGGGTTCCATCGAGCTGCCCTCAACGTACAGCGCGTAGACATCACGGCTCCCGGCGAGCGTGGGCGGGCGCCGGACGTAGTCCACCACGCCACTCCCGAGCTCAAAAGCCCCTTTCAGATGTGATCCTGCGGCTGTGCCCATGACGGGCACATCTAGAGGCATGTCCTGGCGCGCCGGCAATTCGGGCGCCGACTTCTGTCGCGAGCCGGGCGTTGCCTTCGGCGACGCTTCATCATCGCCCATCAGAAATTGGGGTGACACGTCAAGGACGGCAGCAATCTTGATGATCGTATCGATGCGCGGGTTCTTCGACGTGCCGTCGAGGATCTTGCGCACCGTCTCTCTGGCGCCTGTCGCTTCGATTGATAAGCGCTGCGGGCTCATGTCCTTCTCTCGGAGGAGCAGATTCAGTCGGTCGATCAAGGTCTTGTTCATGGTGCGTATCATAGTACGCGCGCCTTTTTGTCGGATAGCGTAATGAATGACGTTGACAGGCGTATTTTAATACGCATATTGGTGGCATGACCCTGCGCGACCAACTGCTCCTGACGTCTGACGCGTATTGTGCCTATACCGGCATGAGCCGGTCGCGGCTGTCTACCATTTTGCTGTCTGGAGGAAAGCGCCTTGAGATGATCAGAGCCGGTGGCGACATTGGCACTGCTCGCTACGAGTCCGCCATGCTCTGGTTCTCCGAGAACTGGCCGACCGATCTGCGTTGGCCCGAAGGTGTACCGCGTCCGGTAGCGGATGCGTGCCGGGAGGCTGCGGAATGAGAAAGCTTCGATCGTCCTGTTCATGCTGTGGCCCGCCTTGAGGGTGGTTGAACTGATGTCCTGCTGACGGACTGAACCTACGAAAACCGATCTCTTCCCACGATGGGAAACGCCGCCGGGATTTCCCAGCGCGGGA
>JAIXSF010000208.1 GCA_027484835.1 Rhizobiaceae bacterium
AAACCGACCACGCCCCGCCGCGATCTGATCAAGGCCGGCGCACTGATCGTTGCAGAGATCGAGCGGCTGGACCGTGTCGCCGCGCGCGGTGCGATCGGCAAAGCCCCATGACCCACATCATCATCAGATCCCGCACGTCTCCTCCCCGTGCGCGGGCGTTCGCCACCACATCGCGTGGTGTCGGGCGTGACCGGCTCGCCTCCCCCCCCTTGCAAGGCGAGCCGGTCTTTTCATTCCCGAAGGCGCAGGCCCCGGCACCGACAAGCGCCGCAGCCCTTGGCCTTGTCGCGGCCATCACAGCGCTTTTCGCCCTCATCTTCTGACCCACCGGAGCACCCATGAGCAAGATATCTGACGCGCAGACCACCATTGGCTGGCTCGAAGACGGCCAGCTCGCCGCCGACATGACCGACACGCAGCGCGAGCTGCTGGCGCATTTGCGAAACCTGACGGACGGTCGCCCGAAGGCCAAGGCCAAGGGGCAGATCACCTTGACCATCGACTTTGAGGTCGAGGGCGTCACGGTCTCGATCGACGCCGACATCAAGGTCAAGAAACCGCGCCTGCCGCGCGCGATGACGACAGCGTTTGTCCTTGAGGACGGGTCTCTTTCGACCCAGCACCCGAAGCAGATCGACATGTTCCCTGCCGTGGTTGCGGGCAGAAACCGCGCCGCCGCTGAAGCCTGATCACCCCAAACCCGAAAGACACAGACATGACACCGACAGCCACACCCATCATCGACATCGCGGCCATCGAGCGCATCGTTCAGGATTCGCAGCGCGAGACCCTTCTCGACATCAGCACCGAGGACATGGGCCCCGGCCTTCCGGGCGGGGTTTATGTCATCTGGAGCCCGGCAGATCGCCGGTATGTGAGCGTCCGCGCCGAGATCGAGGCAAACCGCATTCACCCAGCCGACAAGCGCGGCACCGAAACCGCCCACACGCTCGAGGCGTTCATCGACCTGTTCAACCGGCACAAGACCAAGGACAGCGTGATTTTTGCCAGCACCGACGCTAAGGCCCCCGGCCTGTGCGCAATCATCGATTATCACGAGATTGAAGGCGCCAAGGCCAGCAATCAGCGCCAGCGCATCGTCTACAAATTCCCGCTCTCCGACGACTGGAAAGCGTGGATGGAAACCCAGAACAAGTCCCTGACGCAGACCGGCTTCGCTGAATGGATCGAGGAGCGCGTTGCCGATCTGGTATCGCCAACCGAGGCGGAAGTTGCCGGGAACAGCCAATTGTTTCAGACCGGCACCGCAACGCCGGCAGACATGCTCAGGATCTCGCGCGGGCTTCAGATCAACGTCGACAGCACCGTCAAGGAAATCGTGACGCTGCAAAGCGGCGAGGCCCAGATCGCGTTCAACGAAGTGCACAAGGACAGCGACGGCAAGCCTATCAAGGTTCCAGGCATGTTCATGATTGCCGTGCCGCCCTTCGTTGGCGCGGGATCGACCCGCCTGCCGGTTCGGCTGCGCTATCGAAAGAGCGGCCAATCGCTCGCCTGGGCAATGATCCTCTATCGCCCGGAAATTGTGATCACAGAAGAGGTGCGGCTGGCGATTGACGCGGTGAAGCGTGCCACCGAGGCCCCCGTGTTCGAAGCCGAGCCGTCAACGCCAACACGATGACCCGCACTGCGACCATTCTGTCCGAGACCAATCAGAGCGCGCGGCTGGCAACGGCAGCGCAGCCCTCGGGGCTCTGGATTCCGAAAGCATCGTTCCGGGAGGTTGCCGGCTCGCGCCGCGCCGCCCGGAACGGGATCACCGTCGAGATCGACTACATCGCGCCGCGCCACGTCGCGGCGCTCTGGCCAGCGCCGGACCCTAACCAGCAGAGGTTGATATGAGCTTGGTCATCACGACAGCCATTCGCTGCGATGGGCCCGGCTGCAAGCGCGAAACCATAGGCACAAAAGGGGCCGTAGTCATGGAATGGGTAGAGTTGGCGCGAGTGTGTCGACTTGGCTGGAAGATTTCGGAAAAATGGAAAGCCACCCCAGACCACCACCTCTGCCCTGACTGCGCAAGCAAGGAAGCCGTGCCGTGCGGGCACTGTGGAAGCGTCACCGGGGAATGCAAGCACGAAGCTCTCGCGCACGGTGATTGCGCACCGTGCGGAGCATACGGAGGCGAAAAGGGATGACCGACATCGTCGAAAACTCGCTCGTCTACAAACTGTCCGTTGCGCACAAGCGCATTGCGGAGATGGAGGCGTCTCTGAAGGACATCACAGATTCCAATGCACGCTTCAAAACTGCCAACGAGACAATAAGCAAAGAGTGCGTTCGGTTGGTGGAAGAAAACGTTCGGGCTAGGGCGGCGTTGAGGGGCTTTATGGACCGGCAACCGGTGCTCGATGTGCTCGCCGATGGGGGCGACTTTCCAGACACCTACGTCATCAGCGTTGGTTGCACCCTTGGCGACTACCGCCGCGCCCGCAAAGAACTGCTCGGAGCCCCATTATGACCGACATCGACAAGCTCCCCGGCCTGACCCGCGAAGAACTGGCGGTTGCCATCAAGGCCGGCTGCAAAGGCCCGGTCTTCTACCGCGTGACGGTCGAATCGATAGCGCTCAATGGTCCAGCGCTTCAGCGCGAACAGGGCCTCATGCAGATCCTTGGCGGGCTTGGCGGGTCTGCAGCACTTGCTTCAGCGTTTTCGCCAGACCAACACCTCGCGAAGATCGTCGACACATCAACCCGCTTCGTCAGCATCGACGATGCCATGACGCTGCCGGTTGCGGCCTTGCTGGAGGACAAGTGATGACGGAGATCAGCCCCTTGCCTTTTCCGGAGCGACCCGAGCTGCAGGCCGCTTTTGACCGTGCAAACGCCCTTTACAACGCGATGACGCCTGCCGAGCAGGCCCGCATGCGGCAACGCCAGCGCCGCAGCTTCGTCCGGGCCGAGATTGGTTTCGGCAGCGATGCCGACGAAGCCGCCTATCGCGCTGCGCTTGCGCGTGGCGACACGGAAGAGATGGCCCGGCTTGATGCCGAGAGCAAGGAACGCATAGCGGCGTTCGTCGCCCGATTTCCGGAGCAGGACAATGCATAAGAAGAGCGGCATTGAGTGGACCGGTCGGTCCGACTGGAACCCGATCAGGGGCTGCACCCGCGTCAGCGAGGGATGCAGGAACTGCTACGCCGAAACGATTGCGGGCCGCTTCAGCGCGCCCGGAAGTCCGTTTCATGGCTTTGCGACGCAGACAGACGACGGCGGGCGATGGACCGGCAAGGTTGAACTGATCAAGGAGCGGCTCGCGCTGCCGCTGAAATGGCGCAAGCCGGCGACCATCTTTGTGAACAGTGCTTTTGACCTGTTCCACGAGGCCATCCCTGACGAGGTGATCGATCAGGTGTTCGCGGTGATGGCGCTGGCCCCGCAGCACACGTTTCAGGTGCTGACCAAGAGGGCCGAGCGGATGCGGGAGTATATGGCTGAACCCGAGCGCGCGCACATCGTAGCGCGTAGTCTTCTGAAAATGTGGGTGGTTGATAACGCTATTCCAAACCCAAAGCGGACCATCACAGACGAAACACTTCGTCTCGACATGGATCAGCCAGACGACCATGCGATGATCAAGCCATGGCCCCTGCCTAACGTCTGGCTTGGCGTGTCGGTCGAGGACCAAAGGCGCGCCGACGAGCGCATTCCCTATCTTTTGGCTGCGCCCGCTGCCGTGCGCTGGGTCAGCGCGGAGCCGCTGTTGGCATTGGTGTATTTCACCCGCGTGCAGATCATCCCACCCACTTACCGACGTTCAGGTGTTCATCTGAATGCCTTGACTGGCAGGTGCGTTGAGTCCGGCCTACCGTATCATTCACAGTGGGACGGTGAAGGAAGCTTGCCGCTGGAGCCCGGCCCGCACCTTGACTGGGTTGTCGTCGGTGGCGAATCCGGCCCCGGCGCGCGGCCCATGCACCCCGATTGGGCACGCTCGATCCGCGATCAATGCGCCTCGGCCAACGTCCCGTTTTTCTTCAAGCAGTGGGGCAATTGGTCTCCGTGCACTTTGGAACCTGACGAGGAGGGTAATCCGATGGCGGCTTATCCGATGGTTGGGTGCGTTGCCGCTGGCGTGCATACAGGCGACCAGGAAGCACTGTTCTGGAACGGCAGCGATTGGGTTCAGTGGGGCTACCTGTCGAAGCTGCCGGCGATCGGTGTCCGCAACGTCGGCAAAGCCCGCGCAGGCCGGCTGCTCGATGGCGTTGAGCACTCCGAATTCCCGGAGGTGCGGTCATGACAACCCGCGACAGGAGACCCACGATGTCCAGATCAGGTTCAAGCCATAAGTTCGATCTCGACACGCTTCGCGCCGCCAACCTTTTGAGACAGTCCTCGTGGGATCCCGAGAACCGGATAACACCCAGCTTTCTCGGAATGGCGCTCGCGGGTGAGCTGGGCGAGGCGCTGAACATTGTGAAAAAGCTGGAAAGGGCGGCAATGGGCCTGCCCGGCAGCCGGGGCTCTATCGAAGATCTCGCGCTTGAGCTGGCAGACGTGGTCATCTACCTCGATCTGCTTGCCGCCCGATATGACATCGATCTTGGAAAGGCGGTGACTGCGAAGTTCAACGCGACAAGCGAAAAGCTTGGCTTTCCAGAGCGCTTGCCATGACCCGAGAGACCTGCGGTAGATGCCGCTTCGCACGTCACATGAGCGCGTCAACGACCTACCCGTACAGCGAGACCGCTGTTGGGTTTTGCAGAATTCACGCTCAGCGCGTGCTTCTTGTTTGGTGGTGCGACCGCTTTTTTGACGGCCACGGCAATACAAGTTTTCGGGAAAGGGCAGCGACATGACCGCGCGCGCGGCGCTTTCCCTTGATGACGCAGCCAAGGCCATCGGGTGCTCCTATCGCTGGCTTCGCGACTGGCTGGCGATCAGGCCAGGATATGCCTATCGTGTTGGCCGATCATGGCGGCTGACCGAGGCCGACGTCGACCGCGTCCGCGACGCCCTACGCCAGGAGGCCACATGTCGCTCAAACTCGTCCGCGCGCGCAAAGGCGGCGACACCTGGTACATCCGGGGCACCATCCGGGGACGCCGCATTGAGGAAAGCACTGGCACTCACGAAAGGCGCAGGGCCGAAGAACTCCGCGCGCGCCGCGAGGGC
>JAIXSF010000392.1 GCA_027484835.1 Rhizobiaceae bacterium
CGAAGCGCTCGGCACCGCGATCCTGGTCGCAACCGTCGTCGGCTCCGGCATCATGGCCGATCGCCTGTCAGACGATGTCGCCGTGTCCTTGCTCAGCAACACCATTCCGACCGGCGCCATTCTCTTCGTGCTGATCACCATTCTCGGGCCGATCTCCGGCGCCCATTTCAACCCCGCCGTGACCCTCGTCTTTGCCCTGCGCAAGGAGCTGGAGACCTCCTCTTTGCTGCCCTACATGGTTGCCCAGATCCTTGGCGGCGTCGCCGGCACGCTCATCGCCCATGCCATGTTCGAGCTGCCGGTCTTTCAGGTCTCCCAGACGGTTCGCACGGGATCGGCGCAGTGGACGGCAGAAGCGGTCGCGACATCAGGCCTGCTGCTCACCATCCTCGGCGGCCTGCGCTTCCGGCCAAAAGCCATCCCCATGCTGGTCGGCCTCTATATCACAGCGGCCTACTGGTTCACCGCATCGACCTCTTTCGCCAACCCGGCCGTGGCCATCGCCCGAAGCCTGACCAATACCTTTGCCGGTATCCGCCCAATCGACCTTACCGGTTTCATCCTCGCCCAGCTGGCCGGCGCCCTCATCGCCGCCGCATTCGCCGCCTGGCTCTTTGCCGAGAGCCGCCACGCCAATCCCCCTGTCGCCTCCGAAGGAACCGACCGTCCATGAACGTCACAATCTATCACAACCCGGCCTGCGGCACCTCGCGCAACACGCTTGATCTCATCCGCCACGCCGGCATCGAGCCCACGGTCATCGAATATCTGAAGACCCCGCCGAGCAAGGAGCAGCTTGCCAAGATGATCTCCGACGCCGGCCTCTCCGTGCGTGAGGCGATCCGCGAAAAGGGCACGCCTTATGAGGAACTCGGCCTTGCCGATCCCGCCCTCTCGGACGACCAGCTGCTCGACGCCATGATCGCGACGCCGATCCTGATCAACCGTCCGCTTGTCGTTACCGAGATGGGCACGCGCCTCTGCCGCCCATCCGAAGTGGTGCTCGACATCCTTCCCGCCGATGCCTTCACCTCTGCCTTCGTCAAGGAAGACGGTGAGGCCGTGCTCGATGCGGAGGGCAAGCGCATTGTCTGATGTGAAAGTAGACCTGCCCGCCGCCGATCTCGATCACCTGCGCCTGCCGGATCTTGAGGCGCTGCGCCGCCCCTTCTCCACCCACAAGCCGCGTATCCTGATCCTCTATGGCTCGCTGCGTCAGGTGTCCTTCAGCCGCCTGCTGGCGATGGAGGCCAAGCGCTTGCTTGAGCATTTCGGCGCCGAGGTTAGGGTTTTCGATCCTTCCGGCCTGCCGCTGCCCGACGATGCACCGGTCAGCCACCCTAAGGTTCAGGAACTGCGCGACCTTTCCGCCTGGTCCGAAGGCCAGGTCTGGGTGAGCCCCGAGCGTCACGGCACGCTGACCGGCATCATGAAGGCGCAGATCGACTGGATCCCGCTGTCCGTCGGCGCGGTGCGTCCGACCCAGGGCAAGACGCTCGCCGTCATGCAGGTCTCCGGCGGCTCGCAGTCGTTCAATGCCGTCAACGCCATGCGCCTGCTCGGCCGCTGGATGCGTATGATTACCATCCCCAACCAGTCGTCCGTGGCCAAGGCATACCAGGAATTCGACGGCGAAGGCCGGATGAAGCCCTCGTCCTATTACGAGCGCGTCGTCGACGTCTGTGAGGAACTGGTGAAGTTCACGCTTCTCACCCGCGACATCTCCGACTACCTCACCGATCGCTACAGCGAGCGCAAGGAAGAGGCCCTGAAAGCGGTGAACCTCAAGGCCATGTAAGCGCAACCGCTCTGGTCGAAGATCGCTCGCCTGCTATTGTTCCATCAGGCGAGCGAATCAACCCGACCACGAGGCGAGACATGACGGATGCGATGCTCGGAGCTATCGTCGGCAAGACCGGTGCCGATTTCCGTCTGTGGTCGCATCATGCGGATCTCGTCGAACTCTGCCTCTTCGATAACGGGGGCGAGACCGAACTCGCCCGCCTCTCGATGACCCGCGGCGAAGGCGATGTGCATCATGTCTTCGTCGAAGGATTGAAGGAAGGCGCCCGCTACGGCTTCCGCATCTACGGCCCCTATGATCCGATGCAAGGGCACTGGTACGATCCATCCAAGCTGCTCGTCGATCCCTACGCCACCGAGCTCGACCGCCCCTTCGTTTACGACCCACGCCTCGGCCAGTTCAGCATCGACACCGCCGCCCTGATGCCGAAGGCGATCCTGAAGGCCCATAAGCAGCTCAAGCCCATGATGCCGCTCGGCGACCGCGCCGGCTTTATCTATGAGGTCAACGTCAAGGCGCTGACCATGCTGCATCCTGACGTGCCCGAATCCCAGCGCGGCACGCTCTCTGCCCTCGCCCACCCCGCCATCCTGGCGCATCTGCGCCGCATCGGCGTCGACATGGTCGAACTGATGCCGATCACCGCCTGGATCGATGAACGCCATCTGTCCCCGCTAGGCCTCACGAACAGCTGGGGTTACAATCCCGTCGCGATGATGGCGCTCGATCCGCGCCTCGTGCCCGGCGGTGTTAAGGAACTGCGCGAGACGGTCGCCGCGCTGCATGCCGAAGGCATCGGCGTCATCCTCGACCTCGTCTTCAACCATACCGGTGAAAGCGACGTGCACGGCACGACGCTCTCCCTGCGCGGCATCGACAACCGCTCGCTCTTCCGCCATGTGGCTGATGATCCCGGCACGCTGGTCAACGACACCGGCTGCGGCAACACGCTGGCCTGCGACCATCCCTTTATCCGCCAACTGATCGTCGATACGCTCCGTCACTTCGTCCTTACGGCCGGTATCGACGGCTTCCGCTTCGACCTCGCGCCGATCATGGGCCGCCACTGGGACGGCTTTCATCAGGATGCCCCGACGCTGCGCGCCATTCTCGAAGACGAGGTGCTGGAGGACCGCATCCTGATCGCCGAACCCTGGGATATCGGGCTGGGCGGCTACCAGCTCGGCCATTTCCCGCCCGCCTTCCTCGAATGGAACGACCGCGCCCGCGACACCTTCCGCCGCCATTGGCGCGGCGATGACGGCACTACGGGGGACCTAGCAACGGCACTGGCTGGCTCGTCCGATCTCTTCGCCCATGACGGCCACGGCCAGACCCGCAGCGTCAACTTCATCGCCGCCCATGACGGCTTCTCGCTCTACGACCTCGTTTCCTTTGAGCACAAACACAACGAGGCCAATGGCGAGCAAAACCGCGACGGCCACAACGAGAACCATTCCTGGAACAACGGCGTCGAGGGCGAGACATCCGACAAGGCGATCCGGAAGAAGCGTCGGCAGGATATAGAAGCCCTGCTCTCGACGCTGTTTGCCAGCCGCGGCGCCGTGATGCTGACGGCAGGCGA
>JAIXSF010000020.1 GCA_027484835.1 Rhizobiaceae bacterium
ACATGCTGATGGAAATTGGCTCGGTTGACCGTATTCCGGAATATATCGCCAAGGCCAAGGACAAGAACGATCCGTTCCGCCTGATGGGCTTCGGTCACCGCGTCTACAAGAACTACGACCCGCGCGCCAAGATCATGCAGAAGACCATGTACGAGGTCCTCGAAGCGACCGGTCACGGCGACGACCCGCTGATGAAGGTCGCACTCGAACTCGAGAAGATCGCCCTCAGCGACCCCTACTTCATCGAGAAGAAGCTGTACCCGAACGTCGACTTCTACTCGGGCATCACGCTGCGTGCGCTCGGCTTCCCGACGACCATGTTTACGGTTCTCTTCGCTCTTGCCCGCACCGTCGGCTGGATCGCACAGTGGAACGAAATGATCGAAGATCCGCAGCAGCGTATCGGTCGTCCGCGCCAGCTTTACACCGGCGCCCCGAAGCGCGACTACAAGGCGCTCTCCGAGCGTTGATCCAGCACGATACGAAATGACATGCAGAAGGCCGGCTCGTCCGGCCTTCTTCCGTTTGAGCGCTTGTTTTTGCGCCCATGCTCTCAACAGCGATCAAACTCAGCGTGATGGCGACGCATTTCGCCGCCGGATGCCTTCATTTCCCGAAAGCTTTGTTCTAAGGAAGTCAACCTGCTTCGTCCCGGACGAAGGTTTACAATGAGGTTTATGCGTCCCGATGCTCGTGTTCATGCGAAAAGCTTCCCAAACCGTCTTTGCCAAGGCGTTGTTGTTGTTATTGGTCGTGTCCTTCGGCGTCTGGGGTGTTTCGGCTTCCCTGTTCAGCAACACGTCTGATTCCGTTGTGACCGTGGGTGACCAGACGGTTTCATCGAGCGACTTCGCCTTTGCCTATCAGCGCCAGGTCGCCGATATGAGCAGTCGCTTCGGGATGCAGCTGACCACCGAGCAGGCGCGTGCTTTCGGCATCGAAGCCCAGGTGTTTTCGCAGCTGGCCGCCGGTGCAGCGCTCGACCAGCTCGCCACCGACATGAATCTCGGCCTGTCGCAGGATCGCCTGGCCCAGCTGATCGCGGACGATCCGGCCTTCAAGAACGCATCCGGGAGCTTTGACCGCGCACTCTTCTCCTCGCGCCTTCGCAATGCAGGCCTGCGGGAAGACGATTATATCCAGGAACGCTCCAAGGTGGCGATCCGCAGCCAGATCGTCGATGCGACCGCCGCCGGCTTCGTTGCGCCGAAAGTGCTGATCGATGCGATCAAGGCCTATCGATACGAGAACCGCGATATCAACTACCTGCTCTTGACCAATGCCGTCATCGAGCCGGTGAAGGCCCCTGACGATGCGACGCTCGCCGCCTGGTTCGAGACCACCAAGTCGGGCTACAAGGCGCCGGAATATCGCAGCTTCAACTACGTGAAGCTCGAGCCTGCGGATATCGCCGACAAGGCCTCGATTACCGACGAGCAGATCCGCGAAGACTACGAGCGCCGCAAGGCTTCCTTCGAGATTGCCGGCACCCGCACCGTCGAGCAGCTTTCCTTCGAAAGCCGTGAAATGGCGGAAGCGGCCCTCACCGAGCTGAAAAACGGCACAACCTTCGATCAGTTGGTTGCCGATCAGGGCAAGACCGCAGGTGACGTGCTGCTTGGCGACTTCACCCGGGATCGCCTGCCCGACCCGGCGCTTGCCGACGCGGCATTTGCCGTCACCACCGAAGGCGGCACGACGCCCGTCGTCGATGGAGCGCTTGGGCCGGTCGTCCTGCGGATCACCAACATCAAGGAAGGCCGCACGCGGACCCTGGACGAGGTGAAGGAAGAGATTCGCGAAGCACTGGCTGAAGCTGCCGCAATCGCAGACATCACCGCCGTGCACGATCAGTTCGAAGACCTGCGCGCCGGCGGATCGACGCTCAAGGAAGCCGCGGACCAGCTGAAGCTGAAGACCGCAACGGTGACCGACATCGACCGCCGCGGGCTTGACAGCCGCGAGACCGAAGTCGCCGGCATTCCGGAACGTGATGCCTTGCTGACCGACGTCTTCCGGACCGATATCGGCGTGGAAGCATTGCCGGTCAACCTCGGCAACAATGGCTTCATCTGGTTCGAAGTCACCGACATCAAGGCGGAGCGCGATCGTGAACTCGCCGAGGTGCGCGAGAAGGCTGTTACCGACTGGACAGCCGAACAGCAGCGCATCGCACTCGGCGCCAAGGCCGAGAGCCTGCGCAAGCGGATTGCCGACGGCGGCAAGATCGAGGACATCGCCACCGAGCTTGGGCTTGCGGTCGAAAGCAAGGCCGGCATTACCCGTCGCAGTGAAGACGCCGTGCTTGGCCCGACGGCGATCACGGCAGCCTTCTCCGGTCCGCAGGGCACCGTTGCATCGGCCTCGGGCGCCGATCCGTCAACGCAGATCCTACTGACGGTGACGGCCGTCCGCGATCAACCGACCGGTGGCGTGCCGCTGAATGAGGACGAGCAGATCGCCCAGGTGGCCAACGCGGCAGGCGACGACATTCTCGATCAGATGGTCGGCCAGCTTCAGGCTGAATATGGCGTGACCTTCAACCAGACGCTGGCCCAGCAGGCCATCGTCCGCTGAGTGTCGGTCACAGAGGGGGAGCTGTTTCATGTCCGGGTTGAAGCCCTTCATCGCCAAAATCGCTACGCGTCAGCCGCTGACGCGGCAGGAGGCAAGCGACGCGTTTGAAATCCTGATGTCGGGCGAAGCCAGCATGGCGCAGGTCGGCGGCTTCCTGATGGCGCTTCGCGTGCGTGGGGAGACCGTTGACGAGATTGCAGGTGCGGTATCGATCATGCGTCAGAAGATGGTGCCGGTCGATGCACCCGACGATGCCATCGACATCGTCGGCACAGGCGGCGACGGCACCAATACCTATAACATCTCGACGCTGGCGGCCCTGATCGTGGCCGGCGCCGGTGTGCCCGTTGCCAAGCATGGCAACCGGGCATTGAGCTCCAAGTCCGGCACGGCAGACGCGTTATCGCAGCTCGGCGTCAAGCTCGACATCGAGCCCGACATGATCTCCCGTTGCATCCGCGAAGCCGGTATCGGCTTCATGTTCGCGCAGCTGCATCACCCGGCCATGCGCCATGTCGGCCCTGCCCGCGTCGAACTCGGTGCGCGCACGATCTTCAACATCGTCGGTCCGCTTTCGAGCCCGGCACGTGTCAAGAAGCAGCTCTTCGGTGTCTATTCGCCCGAGTGGCTGATCCCGGGTGCTGAAGCCTTGCGGGACCTCGGCCTCACCAGCGCCTGGGTCGTGCATGGCAGTGGTCTGGACGAGATCACCACCACAGGTCCGAGTCAGGTGGCAGAGCTCAAGAACGGCGAGATCCGCACCTTCGAACTCACCCCTGATGATTTCGGTGTCGCAACCGTCTCCCTGGACGCGATCCGCGGTGGCGATGGTGCGGTGAATGCCGCTGCACTCCGCGATGTTCTGGGGGGCGCCAAGACGGCTTATCGCGACGTGGCGCTCTGCAATGCCGCTGCGTCCTTGATCGTGGCCGGCAAGGCTGGCGATGTTACCGAGGGCATGCAGCTTGCCAGCCAGTCGCTCGACACCGGCAGTGCAGCGCGTGCGCTCGAAACGCTGATCGCCATTTCCAATTCCGGCGCTCAAGAGTAACCTTTGATCATGACCGATATCCTGAAGCGCATCGAAACCTACAAGCGGGAAGAAATCGCGGCCGCCAAGGCCGCCGTTTCGCTTGCTGAACTCAAGGACCGGATCGCGGGCCAAGACGCGCCGCGCGGGTTCTACCGTGCGCTTGCGCGGGCCCGGGACGAAGGCCGTTTCGGCCTGATCGCCGAGATCAAGAAGGCAAGTCCGTCCAAAGGCTTGATCCGCCCGGATTTCGATCCGCCATCCCTGGCTGCAGCCTATGAGGCCGGTGGTGCTGCCTGTCTTTCTATACTCACGGATACACCGAGCTTCCAGGGTGCGCCGGACTACCTGACGGCGGCACGCAAAGCCTGCGCGCTGCCGGCGCTGCGCAAGGATTTCATGTTCGACGCCTACCAGGTCTATGAAGCCCGCGCCTGGGGCGGTGACTGCATCCTCTTGATCATGGCTTCCCTGTCGGATGGCGAAGCAGCGGAGCTCGAGGCGGTCGCCTTTGAACTCGGCATGGATGTCTTGATCGAAGTTCATGACGCTGAGGAAATGGAGCGGGCGCTGAAGCTCAAGTCGAGGCTTGTGGGCATCAACAATCGCAATCTGCGCACTTTCGAGGTGAGCCTCACCGTGAGCGAAGAACTCGCGTCGATGGTGCCTGCCGATCGGCTGCTGGTCGGCGAGAGCGGCATCTTCACCTATGAGGACTGCCAGCGACTCCAGGGGTCCGGGATCACCACCTTCCTCGTCGGCGAGAGCCTGATGCGCAAGGATGATGTAGCCGAGGCAACCCGCGTGCTGTTGACCGGCAAGGCCGGCGCACTGGCTGCGGAATGACGACCGGCGCAAGCGGCCTGACGCATATCGGCGCCTCAGGCGAGGCGCATATGGTCGATGTCTCGGCCAAGGATGACACGGTTCGTGTTGCCGTGGCCGAAGGCTTCGTGAAGATGAAGGCGGACACCCTTTCGACGATCCGGGATGGCAATGCCACGAAGGGCGACGTGATCGGAACGGCCCGTATCGCCGGGATCATGGCTGCCAAGCAGACGGCCAACCTCATCCCGCTCTGCCATCCCCTGATGCTGTCCAAGGTGACCGTCGATATCACCGAGGATGCACAACTCCCCGGTCTCCGCGTCGAGGCGACAGTGAAGCTCACCGGCAAGACCGGGGTCGAGATGGAGGCCCTGACTGCCGTCTCCGTGACCTGCCTGACGATCTACGACATGGCCAAAGCCGTGGACAAGACCATGGAGATCGGCGGCATCCGCGTCATGGAAAAGAGCGGTGGCAAATCGGGCGAGTTCCGCCATCCGGAGCGGGGCTGATGTCGCTCCTGCCGGTCGAGGACGCGCTCTCACGGCTTCTCGCCGCAGCGCGACCGATTGCCGAGACTGAGCAGGTTTCGCTGCATGAGGCTAACGGCCGGGTGCTGGCCGCCGATCTGACCGCCCGCCTCACCCAGCCTCCCTTCGATGCTTCGGCCATGGACGGCTATGCGCTGCGTGCGGAAGACGCCACCGAAGTCGGGTCCATTCTCACGGTCGTTGGCGAAGCGGCGGCCGGGCATGGTTTCTCTGGAACTGTGGCATCGGGCGAAGCCGTGCGCATCTTTACTGGGGCCCCCGTTCCTGCAGGTGCTGACAGCATTCTTCTGCAGGAGGATGCCGAAAAGCTTGAGGGTGGACGGATCCGGACGAATTTTGCCGTCACCAAAGGACGCCACATCCGGCCGCGTGGGCAGGATTTTGCCGAGGGCGATGTCGCGCTGTCTCAAGGTCTCCGCCTCGATTTCAGCCATCTGACGCTTGCGGCCGCGATGAACCATGCGACACTGCCCGTCGTCCGGCGCCCGCGTGTCGCGATCCTCGCCACGGGCGATGAACTGGTCCCTCCCGGGACTGTGCCCGGCCCGAGCCAGATCATCGGCTCCAACACCTTTGGTATCGCAGCGCTTGCCCGCGACAATGGCGCCGAGGTCATCGATCTCGGCATCGTCGCCGA
Organism: Rhizobiaceae bacterium; assembly: GCA_027484835.1. Classification (GTDB taxonomy): domain Bacteria; phylum Pseudomonadota; class Alphaproteobacteria; order Rhizobiales; family Rhizobiaceae; genus Allorhizobium. Next base: position 5,624 of record JAIXSF010000020.1, read on the forward strand.
CAACCGGGACCTGTTGCTTGAGGCGATCGAGCGGGCGCGTTCCAGTGGTGTGGATGTTCTAGTGACCCTCGGCGGCGCCTCGGTCGGCGATCATGACCTGGTGCAATCGACGCTGGTCTCGGCCGGCATGGAACTGGATTTCTGGCGGATCGCCATGCGGCCAGGCAAACCGCTGATGGTCGGACGGCTGGGTGCGATGCAGGTGCTGGGGCTGCCCGGCAATCCGGTGTCAAGCCTCGTCTGCGGGCTGCTGTTCATGGAGCCGCTCCTTTGCCATCTCGGACATCGGCAAGCGCCCCGGCGGATGGCCTCGGCCACGCTGCAGAATGCCATGCCGGCCAATGACAAGAGGCAGGATTACGTGCGAGCCAGACTGACAGGCCGAGACGGCGAGCAGCCTGTGGTCGAAAGCTTCGGCAAGCAGGACAGCTCGATGATGCGGATCTTTTCCCAGTCAGACTGCCTGATCGTGCGCCCTCCGCATGCGCTGGCTGCCGAAGCAGGTGAGACTGTTCAGGTAATGCGGCTCCGGCCCTGAGCGCTTCCAACAAACGGTCGAAACACGACTGGAAGCAAAAGACCCGGCACTCAGGCCGGGTCTTTGCATTTGTCTTACGTCGATTTTCTCAGACCAGTCGGCTCTGTTCCAGAGCCGCACCGATGAAGCTTGCAAACAGCGGATGCGGATCGAGAGGACGGGACTTCAGTTCCGGATGGTACTGGACACCGATGAACCACGGATGGTCGGGATATTCGACCGTCTCGGGCAGCAAGCCGTCTGGGGACATGCCGGAGAAGACGAGGCCGCAGGATTCCAGCCGGTCCTTGTAGTCGACGTTGACTTCGTAGCGGTGGCGATGGCGCTCCGAGATATCCTGGGAGCCATAGATCTCGGAGATCTTGGTGCCCTTCTTCAGCGAGGCCTTGTAGGCGCCGAGACGCATGGTACCGCCGAGATCGCCAGCCGCCGAACGCTTTTCAAGGGCATTGCCCTTCATCCATTCGGTCATCAGGCCGACAACCGGCTCTTCCGTCTTGCCGAACTCGGTGGACGAGGCCTTGTCGATGCCGGCGAGATGACGGGCCGCTTCGACGACTGCCATCTGCATACCAAAGCAGATACCGAAATACGGCACCTTGCGTTCGCGGGCGAACTGGGCCGCCAGGATCTTGCCTTCCGAGCCGCGCTCACCGAAGCCACCCGGCACCAGGATGCCGTTGACCTTTTCGAGCCATGGCGCCGGATCTTCCTTTTCGAAGATTTCCGACTCGATCCACTCGAGCTTCACCTTCACCCGATTGGCGATGCCACCGTGGTAGAGGGCTTCGATGAGAGACTTGTAGGCATCCTTGAGGCCGGTGTACTTGCCGACGATCGCGATCGTGACTTCGCCTTCCGGCGTGCGAATGCGATTGCAGACTTCTTCCCAGGCATCCAGACGCGGCTTCGGCGCCGGCTCGATGCCGAAGGCGGCCAGAACTTCGTTGTCGAGGCCTTCCTTGTGATAGGCCATCGGCACGTCATAGATATTGGCAACGTCAAGCGCCTGGATCACGGCGCTTTCGCGCACGTTGCAGAACAGCGACAGCTTGCGGCGCTCAGCCTGCGGGATCTCGCGGTCGGCGCGAACGAGCAGGATGTCGGGATGGATGCCGAGCGCCTGCAGTTCCTTGACGGAATGCTGGGTTGGCTTCGTCTTCAGCTCGCCGGCTGCCGGGATGTAAGGCATCAGAGTCAGGTGAACGTAGACGGCGGTGCCGCGCGGCAGGTCGTTGCCGAGCTGACGGATCGCTTCCATGAAGGGCATGGCTTCGATGTCGCCGACGGTGCCGCCGATCTCGCAGATGACGAAATCATAGTCGTCATTGCCTTCAATGACGAAATCCTTGATCTCGTTCGTGACGTGCGGAATGACCTGAACGGTTGCGCCGAGATAGTCGCCGCGGCGTTCCTTGTCGATGATGTTCTTGTAGATGCGACCGGTGGTGATGTTGTCGGTCTTGGTGGCCGAACGCCCTGTAAAGCGCT
>JAIXSF010000493.1 GCA_027484835.1 Rhizobiaceae bacterium
CTTGGCTTCGAAGCCGATGTCGGTCAGCCGCAGGAAAGCCACCACCATCATGTGGAGGGTATCGGCGGCGGCCTGGAAAACTGTCCCTGCAAGGGCGATTGCGATGCTTCCTGCCGCGATCCCGATTTCTGTCGCGAGCATGGTCTGCCCTGGACGCCGGTGCACAGCCATGCAGAACCGGCACCGTTGAAGCCCGTGCCGGTCGAGCCAGCATTCGACTATGCGCCGTCCTTCACGCTCGGCGGCAAATATGCTGCTCTCAAGGACAAGACGCCGGATGCCGATCTGCAGGCCGTGATGGACGCGCCGTCCTCGGGCAAGGCGGCGCAGCACGAGCATGGGCCGAATTGTGGCTGCGGCCACCACGACCATGATCATGGACACGATCACAACCATGCTCATGCGCACGACCATGGTCACCATCACCACCATGATGATCACGGCAATCATCATGGGCACGATCACGGACATGATCACGCGCACGACCATGGCCATGCGCATGGCCACGACCATCACCACGCGCCTTATCCCCATGCCGATCATCCGCTGGGGCCGAAGTCGATGCAGAAGAAAAAGTAATGCCGCTCTTCGATCGCATCCTGATCGTCGACTGGTCGGGGGCCGGGCAACCGGTCACCGGCAAGAACTCGCTCTGGGCGTGCCTCGCCCGGCGCGAGGGCGATGGTCATGCGATCGAATGGATCGAGAATTTTTCGACCCGTCATGCCTTCATGCAGCGGCTTGATGCGGTGGTCGGCGCAGCCGTTGCCGAAGATCAACGCCTTCTCTGCGGCTTCGACTTCGCTTTCGGCTATCCAACGGGCACCGCCGAGCGACTGACGGGTAGCGCAGACTGGCGGGCCCTATGGCGCAAGATTGCCGACGAGATCAAGGATGCGCCTGACAACCGCAACAACCGCTTCGATCTCGCCTCTCGCTGGAACGCCACCCACTTTGCTGGCGAGCCGCGCTTCTGGGGGCGGCCGCATCAGCATGTCTATGCCGATCTCTCAGACAAAAAGCCGCCCGCGCCGACAAACGCGCCGCTCGCATTTCGCCGCTCGGAGTCTTTTGCCAAGGGGGCGAAGTCCGTCTGGCAGCTGACCTATAATGGGTCCGTTGGCAGCCAGACATTGCTCGGGATCGCACGGCTGTCGCGCTTCCTCGAAGAGAGCGGTCACCGTGAAAACGTCGCCGTCTGGCCGTTCGAGACCGGCTTTGCCACCACTTTCCAAAAGCCTGTTATCTTCGCCGAGATCTATCCCTCGCTCTTCACGCTGGCCTCACTGGACGAGGTGAAAGACCAGGCGCAGGTCCGCACCGTCGCAGAAGCGTTCGCCCGCTTCGACGCGGATGGGCGGCTTGCGACGCTGCTGGATCGACCGCCGATGCTATCTGACGAGGAGGTCGCGACATCGATCGCCGAGGAGGGCTGGGTGCTCGGGATCGGCCATCGGGAACTTGTGACGGAGCTGGCCGCATGACCGGTTCTCTCGACTACATCCGCGACCCCGCCGAAATCTACCGCCAGTCCTTCGCCACCATCCGCGACGAAGCCGATCTTGAGCGTTTCCCGACCGTACTCCTGCCGCTTGTCATCCGCCTCATCCATGCCTGCGGCATGGTCGACCTCGCCGATGACGTCAGATGGTCGGACGGAGCCTTCGAGGCGGGTGCTGCAGCGCTGGAAAAGGGGGCGCCGGTTCTGGTCGATGTCGAGATGGTCCGCCACGGCGTGATCCGTCGCCTGCTGCCGGCCGAGAACCAGATCCTCTGCCTCCTGAACGACGAGCGCGTGCGGCCAAAGGCGGACGAAATCGGCAATACCCGCTCCGCCGCCCAGGTGGACCTCTGGGACGAACATCTTGCCGGCGCAGTTGTCGCAATCGGGAATGCGCCGACGGCACTCTTCCGCCTGCTGGAGCGCATCGACGCTGGTGCGCCGAAGCCGGCGATCATTCTCGGCTTTCCCGTCGGCTTCGTGGGTGCCGCCGAAAGCAAGGACGAATTGATCGCGAATTCCAGGGGCATACCCTATATCGCGGTCCGCGGTCGCCGGGGTGGCTCGGCGATGGCCTCGGCCGCCGTCAATGCACTGGCAGGAGGGCTCGGGACCAATGTCTGACGCGGCCCACACCCCCTGGCTTACCATCATCGGCATCGGCGACAACGGGCTCGAAAGCCTGACGCCTGAGGCCCAGGCAATCGTCTGGCAGGCGGAAACGCTCGTCATCGGGGAGCGGCTGGATGCAGTCATCGACGGATCGAGCCTGCCGGATCTGAAGCGCATCCTCACCTGGGGTGCGGGCTTCCGCGAGACGCTGGCCGAAATTCTGAAACTGCGCGGCACGCCGGTTACGGTGCTCGCCACCGGCGATCCCATGCATTTCGGCATCGGCGCGACACTCAGGCGCTATGTCGCCGCCGAAGAGATGTTCGTACTGCCGAGCCCATCGGCCTTTTCGCTCGCCGCTTCCCGGCTTGGCTGGCCGCTGCAATCGGTGACGCAGATCTCGCTTCATGGCCGCCCGCTCGCCTTTCTCAATCGCCATGTCATGCCGCGCGCCCGCATTCTGGCGCTGACCTCGGATGCGTCGACCGTGCAGGCAGCCGCCGTGCTGCTCGCCGAGCGCGGCTTTGGCGCCTCCGTTCTGCATGTGCTCGAGCATATGGGCGGGACGAAAGAGCGCTTGTTGCGCATGACGGCGCTAGAAATGGCAGAGACATGCCCGGTCATTTCGGATTTCAACACGCTGGCGATCGACTGCGCCGCCGACGGCCCGCTTCTGGCACCTGTGCCGGGCCTGCCCGACGAGGCCTTCCGCCATGACGGGCAACTGACCAAGCGCGAAATTCGCGCCGCGACATTGGCGCAGCTGTCACCCTTTCCGAATGCCGTGCTCTGGGATGTCGGTGCAGGCTGCGGCTCGATCGCCATCGAATGGATGCGCGCAGGCATGGGCACCAAGGCTATTGCCATAGAACCGAAGCCAGAGCGGGTGGCGATGATCCGCGCCAACGCCGAGACCTTGGGCGTGCCGGATCTCGAGATCGTCGAGGGGCATGCACCGGAATCGCTGGCCGGCCTCAAGCGCCCGGATGTCATCTTCATCGGCGGCGGTATCAGCGGCGAGGGGCTGTTCGAAGCCTGCTGGGCAGCGCTCGGAGTTGGTGGCCTTTTGGTTGCCAATGCCGTGACCATAGAGGGGGAAGCGCGACTGGCGGAGCTGCGTGGCCAGCATGGTGGTGAACTCGTGCGTATCCAGGTCGCCCGCGCGGCACCGGTGGGGCGCTTTTGCGGCTGGAAGTCGCTGATGCCGGTCACGATGTGGACGGTTGTAAAGGGAGAGGCTGAATGACCGGAAAACTTTATGGCCTGGGGCTCGGGCCCGGCGATCCGGAACTGCTGACCCTCAAGGCGCATCGGATCCTTACCGGTTGTCCGGTCGTGGCCTATCCGGCGCCCGATACCGGCCCGAGCTTCGCCCGGCAGATTGCAGCTCCTTATCTGACCGCCGCGCAGCTGGAGGTGCCGATCATCGTGCCGATGCGCGTCGAGCGTTTTCCGGCACAGGATATCTACACCAAGGCTGCAGAGACGCTATCGCATCATCTCGACGCAGGCTCCGATGTCGCCGTCCTCTGCGAAGGCGATCCCTTCTTCTACGGCTCCTTCATGTATCTCTTCGAACGGCTTGCCGACCGGTATCCGACCGAGGTCGTGCCCGGCGTGTCCTCGATGATGGCCGCTGCCGCAGGCCTCGGACGGCCGCTTGCTGCCCGCAACGACGTCCTGACGGTGCTGCCGGGGCCTCTGTCGGATGAAGAACTGGCCGCGCGCATCGAGGCCTCCGGCGCCGTTGCCATCATCAAGCTCGGCCGGCATTTCGCGCGTATCCGCGCGCTGATCGAAAGCCTCGGGCTGACCGCCCAGGCGGGTTATGCCGAGCGCGTGAGCCTTGCGGAACAGAAGCTGACGCCGCTTGCCGAGGTGGCAGAGGATACCGCGCCCTATTTCTCGATGATCCTGATCTACAA
>JAIXSF010000254.1 GCA_027484835.1 Rhizobiaceae bacterium
GCCGGGCGATCATGTTTTGGCCCTGTCCCCGGAAGCGGAGCCAATCGCGCGGGCTATCGAGGTGCTGCTGGAGGCTTCGCTCAAGCTTGGAGGTTATCTTTCAGATGCAGAAAGCGCGGGGGCGGAGGAGCAAAGCGATGAACATGCTGTGCGCGTCGAACTGACCAGCGCGATGATCGCACGGGTTTCCGCCACGATCGACGGGCTTCAGGTCGGATCCAGCAGTGTCGACCTTGCGGCGCTCGCTCGATCCGTTCTTGCGCTGCAAGACCTCAACAGCAGGGTTTAAGGCAGCATGACCCGTCCGGCAGACACCGAACGGTCAGGGCCCGTGCATCGTAAGGGGACGGAGGCATTACTCGCCAGCGATCAATTCTGCCGCATGGTTTTCTTTGGCAACGAATTCTTCGAGCGACATGTTGTCCAGAATCAGAGCGATCGCATCACGCACTTCGGTCATGGACAGTCGCACCTGACAGGTTTCGGGATCCGCGCAGTCGTCACAGGCCTCGAACGCAGTTCTGCTGGCGCAGCGAATCGGGGCAAGCGGACCGTCGAGGGCGCGGATGACCTGGCCAATCCGGATCTCGTTGGCCGGCTTGGAAAGCGAATAGCCGCCGTTCGGGCCCTTCTTGGAGCGCAGAATGCCGGTGTTGCGCAGTTCCAGCAGGATCGTGTCGAGGAACTTCTTGGGAATATTGTTGCGGACAGCGATCTCTGTGACGAAAGCGGTTTCGCCTGGAGCCAGTCGAGCAAGGTCGACAAGCGCCTTGAGCCCGTATTTGCCTTTTTTGGTGAGCATTTTGATGCCTGGAGGTTCGCGTGCGGTAGGGAGAGTCTAACATTTCCTAGTTAGTAAATAGTTTTTACCAGATAGCTTCTCAAGGCTTTCGGCCCGAAATTGCGAGAGATCCTGGCTTTTTTCCCATGAGGCGTTGCAAAACAGTCGATGGGCCGACAGCCTGTGTGGCTGTCATTTTCTATCGGGCGAGCCACGAATGGTAGATTTTTCCTTTCATCGCTTTTTCTGCCCGCTATGAATGGCGACGTGATGCCGCGACGGTCGCTCCGGGGAGATGTGTATGAAAAGCGTAACGAGAAGTAAGTGGCGGCAGCCGAGCATATTGCCCGGTTTCGGCCTGACGCTGGGTTACACTCTCGTCTATCTCACGCTGATCATCCTTATTCCGCTTGCAGCACTGGTTATCCGGGCCAGCTCCCTCGGGTTTGCGGATTTCTACGCGATCCTGATGGATGAGCGAACACTGCTTGCACTTCGGATCTCGTTTGGCGCGGCCCTGATCGCGGCTCTGGTCAATGTCGTCTTCGGCGTATTGGTGGCCTGGGTGCTGGTTCGCTACGATTTTCCCGGTCGTCGGCTCCTTGACGCCGTGGTTGATCTGCCGTTTGCCCTGCCGACAGCCGTTGCCGGTATCGCGCTTGCCGCACTTTACGCCAACAACGGCTGGATCGGATCGCTGTTTGCACCGCTCGGAATCAAGATCGCGTTCACCCCGGCGGGTATCGTGGTCGCACTTATCTTCATCGGTCTGCCCTTCGTGGTCCGCACCGTGCAGCCGGTGATGGAAGAGATCGACCGCGAGACGGAGGAGGCGGCAGCAACGCTCGGCGCCAACCGCTTTCAGACAATCCGCATGGTCGTGCTCCCGACGCTTCTGCCGGCGATCCTGACCGGCTTCGCGCTCGCGTTTGCGCGTGCCGTCGGCGAATACGGCTCTGTCATCTTCATCGCCGGCAATATTCCTTATGTCTCGGAAATCGCACCGCTTCTCATCGTGATCCGGCTTGAAGAGTTCAACTATGCCGGCGCCACAGCAATCGCCGCCATCATGCTGATCATCTCGTTTGCCATGCTCTTCCTGATCAATCTGCTGCAGGCCTGGAGCCGCCGGAGGTTCACCAATGTCCGCTGATCTCCGTACCCGGTTCCGCGATCCGGCGACCGAGACGCCGTTCGCGCGCTTCGTCCTGATCGCGATCGCCGTGTTCTTCATGGCTGTGATTCTGTTGCTGCCGCTGCTTCTCGTCTTCATCGAGGCGTTTCGCCGCGGCGCAGTGCCGTTCTTCGAGGCGCTCGGTGAGCCGGATACGCTGTCGGCGATCAAGCTGACGCTGACGGTGGCTGCAATCGCAGTGCCGCTCAACCTCGTCTTCGGCGTGGCTGCGGCCTGGGCAATCGCCAAGTTCGAATTTCGCGGCAAGTCGTTCCTGACGACGCTGATCGACCTGCCGTTCTCTATTTCGCCGGTCATCTCGGGCCTGGTCTACGTGCTGCTGTTCGGTGCGAACAGCTTTCTCGGGCCGATCCTCAAATCCTGGGGCATCGAGATCCTCTTCGCCATTCCGGGCATCGTTCTTGCCACCGTCTTCGTGACCTTCCCGTTCGTGGCACGGGAACTCATTCCGCTGATGCAGGAGCAGGGCACCGGTGACGAAGAGGCGGCTCTGTCGCTCGGGGCCTCCGGCTGGCAGACCTTCTGGTATGTGACGCTGCCCAACATCAAATGGGGGCTGCTCTACGGCGTGCTGCTCTGCAACGCCCGTGCCATGGGCGAATTCGGTGCCGTCTCCGTCGTTTCCGGCCATATTCGCGGCCTCACCGAGACCATGCCGCTGCATGTCGAGGTTCTCTACAACGAATACAACTTTGTCGCGGCGTTCGCCGTATCGACCCTCCTGGCTCTCCTCGCGCTCGTTACGCTGGCGCTGAAGACGATCCTCGAGATCCGGTACAGTGCCGAACTTTCCGGCACTCGCAAGCACTGAAAGGTTCCCCTCCATGGAAGTCGCGATCAAGAACATCAGGAAAGAGTTCGGCCAGTTTCCGGCGCTTCATGATGTCTCCCTTTCCGTCAAGACCGGCGAACTCATCGCTCTTCTCGGTCCGTCGGGTTCCGGCAAGACGACGCTCCTGCGCCTGATCGCAGGTCTGGAGCAGCCGACCGAAGGCCAGATCTTCTTCGGCGCCGAAGATGCCTCGCACAAGACCGTCCAGGAGCGGTATGTGGGCTTCGTCTTCCAGCATTATGCGCTGTTCAAGCATATGACGGTTGCCGAGAACATCAGCTTCGGTCTTCGGGTTCGGCCGAAGGCGACCCGCCCGCCGAATGCCGAGATCAAGAAGCGTGTGGCCGACCTCCTGGCTATGGTCCAGCTCGAAGGCTTGGACAGACGTTATCCCGCCCAGCTTTCCGGTGGTCAGCGTCAGCGTGTGGCACTGGCCCGCGCCATGGCGATCGAACCCTCCGTGCTGCTGCTCGACGAACCCTTTGGCGCTCTCGATGCGAAGGTTCGTAAGGACCTGCGTCGCTGGCTGCGCGAATTCCACGACCGCACCGGGCATACCACCTTCTTCGTGACGCATGACCAGGAAGAAGCGCTGGAGCTCGCCGACCGCGTCGTCGTCATGAGCCAGGGCAAGGTCGAGCAGGTCGGCACCGCCGACGACGTCTACGACCGCCCCAACTCCGCCTTCGTCTTTTCCTTCATCGGGGAATCGTCGCATCTGCCGGTCAAGGTTCAGGACGGGAATGTCGTGTTCGAGGGTGTGGTGCTCGCAGCCGCCGGCAGTGAACCCGCCGGCGAGGGGCAGCTCTATTTCCGACCGCAGGACGTCGTGCTTGCCGATGGTCCGGACAGCATCGTCGGAACGGTGACGGCGCAGCGTCGCCTGGCCGGGACGCGCATTGCCGAACTCGACGTTTCCGGCGAGGGGCCGGCACATCACATCGAGATCGAAATTCCGCTTTCCGCGGAGGTCGCGATCGGTGCCCAGCTCCGGTTCAAGCCGACGAAATGGAAAATCTTCCGGTAGTCGATGATCCCGCAATAAGGCCGGCAGGCATCGCGGCAGAAAGGCGTGATGCCTGAGGCTAAGGCTGACGGGTGCTGCCGAAGGCTTCGGCAGGCGTTTCGAAATCTGGTACCGAATTTCGGTTGCCTGCGATCGAGACGGCCTCAGCTGAGTGATTCGGCCATTTTGAGAGGGCACGCGCTGCCCGCTTGGCGCCAAGCATCTCAAATGCCGATGTTCACTCTTTGTTTTGGCCACGCGTCGCCGATGTTCTCTCTATGTATCGGGAGCGGAGGCCTTTTGGTGTGAATTACCCTGTGGATAACTGTGGACAACTCCTTTAGCCGGCTCAGCGTAGGGCTCTGAGCCGGGTCTGGGGGAGGACATAGGGGATGGCGGGATCGGGCAGCCGTCCGACGGTGCCTGCAATTCCGTAGACATCTGCGATGGTCCGGTCGTCGATCGTCTCTCCCGGCTGCCCTTCGCGGACGAGGCGACCCTGGTGAAGGATCGCCAGATGATCGGCAAATTCGGCAGCCAGGTTCAAGTCGTGCAGGATGGCAAGGACCGTGCCGCCGCGCCTTGCGAAATCACGCGCCAGCTCGAGGACGGTGATCTGGTGACCGATATCGAGGCTCGCAGTGGGCTCGTCGAGGAAGATGGCTCTGGGTCGGTTGTCCATCATCGGGTCCGGCATCTGCGCCAGCACGCGCGCAAGCTGAACACGCTGCTGCTCGCCACCCGACAGGGCGCTGTAGCTGCGCCCTTCGAACCCCGCGAGGCCAACACGCACGAGCGCCTGGCGCGCAGCCAGGTTTGGGTCCCGGCTGCCGTGGGCAACCGCGCCCATGCGCACGACTTCGAGTGCCGTAAAGGGGAACGAAAGGGCGGTCGATTGGGGCAACACCGCTCTTTCCCGCGCAAGCTCCAGGGGGCTCAGCGCGCCCAACCGGCGATCCTGGTAGAAGACATCGCCCTGATCGGGGCGCAGCTCACCCGACAGAACCTTCAACAGCGTCGATTTGCCAGCACCATTGGGGCCAATGATGACCGTCATCTTGCCGGCCTCAAGTGTGAGGTCGACGCCCTCGAGGAGGCTTCGCCCACCGCGGCGGATGGTAATGCCTTGCGCACGGATCATCACAAGCCCTCCATGGCCTGGCGCCCCTGTTTGCCGAGCAGCAGCATCAGAAAGACCGGTGCACCGAGCAGGGCGGTAATGATGCCGATTGGCAGCTCGGCTGGGGCCGCAATCGTACGCGCCACGGTGTCTGCGAGCAGCAGAAGCGCTGCGCCTCCGAGCGCAGAGGCCGGCAGCAGGAAGCGATGCGAGGGGCCGATCGCGAGCCGCAGCAAGTGCGGAACGACGATCCCGATAAAACCGATCGAGCCTGCTGCTGCCACCGTCGCACCGCAGGCAGCGGCGACCGCGAGGATTGTCAGCCGCTTCAGACGTTGGACCGGCACGCCCATGTGGAAAGCAGCCGCATCGCCGAGCACAAGCGCATCGAGGCCCCGGGCAACGAAGGGAATGATCGCCATGACGAACAGGACGAACGGCAGGATCGCGAGGATCTTGTCGGTCGAGGCGCCGCTCAGCGAGCCGAGCGACCAGAAAGTGATGTCCCGCAATGCTCGGTCGTCGGCAATGAAGATGAGAAGGCCCGTCGCAGCCCCCGTCATCGCGGCGATCGCGATACCCGAGAGAATGAGGGCCGTCGTCGAGGTCTGTCCGTTGCGGGTGGCGATGGCATAAAGCAGGAAGGTGTTGCCGAGCCCACCCAGGAAGGCCATGAGCGGCAGGAACTGTTCGCCGAACACAGCTTGCAGCGGGAAGAGCAGCGTCGGGCCAAGCACGATCGCGATCACGGCCGCGAGAGCCGCACCGGAGGTCACCCCAACAATGCCGGGATCGGCCAGCGGGTTGCGGAACAAGCCCTGCATCATCGCTCCGGATACGCCGAGCGCAGCCCCGATCAGCAGCCCCATGGCCGTGCGTGGCAGACGCACGGCTTCCAGGATGATCAGGTTCTGCTGGTCCATCGCGGCGTGATCGCCGGTGAGATAAGCGATCAGATGTGGAAGACCGACACCGGTCGGTCCGACAACGATCGAGACGAAAACCGCGGCGGCGAGAAGGACTGCGAGCAGGACGATGACGAGAGCGCCGAGCGCCGAGCGATCTCCATCGCGCCTGCCGAATGTCGACATCAGGGCAAGCGTGCTCACGGTTATTGCCCTTCCGGATAAAGCAGCCCGTTGAGGTCGCGTGCGGCGTCGGCCGCACGGGGGCCGAGGCCCAGAAGGTAGAGGCCATCCATGGTGATGAAGGCCTTGTTGCGTCCGGCCGGCGTGCCGGCGAGCGCGGGAAGTGCAAAGGCCTGTTCTGCGGTCAGATGTTGTCCACCGCCGCTCATCACAAGAATGACGTCGGGCGCTGCAGCGATCACGGCTTCATCGGTCAATGGCTTGTAGCCTGAAATACTGGAGACCGCATTTTCAGCACCGGCAAGGCGGATCATCGCATCGGCCGAACTGTTGCTGCCTGCCGCCATCACTCGTCCATTGGCAAGCGAAAGGGCAAACAGAACCTTTTTCTTCGGCCCAGGCATGGAAGCGACCTTAGCCTCGATCGCCTTCAGGCCGCTCTCGACGGTTTTTGCCAGTTCCTCGGCCTTCTCGGCGCGACCGATGGCCTGGCCCACGGCGCGGATCTTGCCCGGTATGGCAGTCGTTTCCGGCGGCGAGGGGATGCTGACATAGGCAAGGCCGCTGGCCTTCAGGATATTGATCGAATCGACGGGTCCGGCGCCGGCTTCTGCGATGATCAAATCGGGCTTCTGGGACAGCACGCCTTCGGCCGAAACCTGGCGCACATAGCCGATATTGGGCTTCGCCGTCGCTTCTGCCGGATAAAGGCTTGTTGTGTCGACTGCCACGATCCGATCGCCTTCACCCAGCGCATAGATGATTTCCGTGACAGTGCCGCCGATGGCGACAATCCGTTCCGCATCCTTCGCGGAGACGTTTTGCGGGGCTACAACAGGCAGGCCAAGGGTGAGGGCGGCGGCGACAAACAGCACCTGACGGCGCGATGGGCGAGTGGACAACATGGTATCGTTCAAACCTATGATCCGGCCTCTGCAGACGGAATTTCTGCCGGCTGCGAGGCCCTATGATGAGATTGCCATATGCGGGAAAGCCCCCGACAATTAACTTGACTGTGCTACACAAGTTTAAATAGGAAGGCAACAGAGCGCGGTTGTTCCGCTGTGGTGGTTTTCGCGGTAAGCTGCATCACCTCACGCGTGCCCGACCTCGACAGAACCGCATCCAGCAGAGAGGGAAAGTGCCCCATGTACATCGCCATGAACCGTTTTCGCGTCGTGCCCGGTTTCGAGGAAGCCTTCGAGAACCAATGGAAGGCCCGTGAAGGCCGGCTGGCCGAAATGCCCGGCTATATTGAATTCCACATGCTGAAAGGCCCGAAGGCCGAAGACCATACGCTCTATGCGTCGCATACCGTCTGGGAAACCCACGCCCATTTCGTCGCCTGGACCAAGTCCGAGCAGTTCCGCGCTGCTCATGCGCGTGCCGGCGAAAGCAGGGTCCAGTACCTCTCCGGCCCGCATTTCGAGGGCTTCGACGTCATCATCCACGAGGACCGCTCGGGCAAGCGCTCGGCTTCGGAAGCTGCGTGAGGACACCATGGACACGCTGACGCAGACGAGCAGCGAGCGGCGCGAACGGGCGCTGGCAGCGCTGGCCGAAAAGCCCGATGGAGTGATCGAGCAGATCGCGGCAAAGGCGGAGGTCACACCTGCGGAGGTCCTCGCCATCCTGCCGGAGGGTGCGGCCGTCGTGGTGCCGGCCGAACGCTGGGAGACGATCTGGAAGGACCTGACCTCCTGGGGCGAGATCCTGATGATCGTGCATACCGACGACATCGTGCTTGAAGTCGAGGGCAGCCTGCCTGAAGGCAGTGAAGGGCACGGCTGGTTCAACATTCACGGTGACAGTCCAATCGGCGGTCACATCCGCAAGGAACGCTGCGTCTCGATTGCTTTCGTCGATCGCGGCTTCCATGGGCGCCGGTCTTGTTCGGTCTGGTTCATGAATGCCGACGGCAAGGCCATGTTCAAGGTCTTCGTCCGTCGCGACAAGGAGCGCAACCTGCTCGAAGATCAGGTGTCGCGTTTCGAGGCGCTTCGTCAGTCGATCGGCTGATGGTTCGATGCTGTGCCGCCGGTCTCCCCGACCGGCGGTGCCTGGCCGTTAAGCCGTTCTTTCTTTTGCCTTTAACTGGATCTATTGTCCGGCGGATACCATTCACGCACTGGACCTTGTTTTGATCCGATTCCGCTCGTTCTTCTTCGTCGTCGCATTCAGCCTGGCTGCGGCGAGCCCTGTCTTTCTGGTCTTGCCGCAGATCGCACACGCGCAGGAAGCGGCACCTGCCGCCTCACCGGCGCCCGCTGCGCCAGCCACAACTGACGGGCAAGCCGGTGCGCCGGCTGCAGCGCCTGCCGCGCCGCAGGCGGCCCCAGCTGCAGCGCCGGTCCGCGACGAACAGATCGTTGCTGCCGAAAAGCGGATCCAGGATGCCCGCGCTCGGCTTGCAAGCCTGCGAGACCAAGTGGAGAAGAACCTTCAGGAAGACGGCGTTCTTGCTGATCTCAAGGTCAAGGTTGATGCGCTGGTCAAGGAAGCGCTGGCAATCTCTGTCGATCTTCGTCCGCGCATCGACGACATCCAGGCTCGGCTCACCGAACTGGGCGAGCCGCCGGCCGAGGGCCAGCCCGCCGAGAGTGCGAGCGTCACCGAGGAGCGGGCCCGCTTCAACGCCGCCCGCGCCGAGGTCAATGCGCTCACGGGGCAGGCGGAAGACCTTTCGATCGATGCCAAGGCGCTCGGTGACCGTATCTCCAACACGCGCCGGGCATTGTTCACGAGCCGCCTGTTCGAGCACACCGAAATCAATGGTGGCGTGCTCGAGGAGGCGTTGCAGTCCTTCTCGGCGGATGCCGATCGCGTACAACGCAGCATCACGAGCTGGCTGACCTTCGTCATCAAGTTCAAGGCCGTGCCGCTGGCGATTGCGGTTCTCCTGTCGATGGCACTTGCCTCGCTGATCCTGTTTCTCGAGTACCGGCTGTTCGGCAAAATCAACCGACGGGATCCGACCATCGAGGATCCGTCCTATCTCAGCCGCTTCTCGGTGGCGTTCTTCTCGACGATCCTGCCGTCGCTCGCGCTGAGCTTCTTTCTCGCCTCGACCTATTTCCTGCTCGACACGTTCAATGTGCTGCGATCCGACATTTCCCCGATCGTCGCATCGGTATTCGGACTGATCGGTCTGGTCTTCTTCGTAACGGCGATTTCGCGCGCGGTTCTCGCGCCGGCTGCGCCGAACTGGCGACTGGTCAAATTGTCCAACAAGGGCGCCCGCGACCTCAGCATTGCGATCTTCCTGATGGCGCTCGTCAATGGCCTCGACTATGTGCTGTCGGTCATCAGCGAGACCTATAGTTCGCCGGTCGTCCTGACGGTGATGAAGAGCTTCGGGTCTTCCGTCATTGTCGGGCTGTTGCTGTTCTTCGTCTCCTTCCTGAGGCCCGTGCTTGCCCAGAGCGAGGACCCGACGGCTCGCGGGCGACCTTGGCCACGGGCCGTTTCGATCACGCTTCGGGTGGTGGGCGCCGTGCTGATCCTCGCGGCTGCCATCGGCTATGTCGGCCTGGCGCGTTTCCTCGCGACGCAGATCGTTCTCACCGGTGCTGTCGTTGCAACGATGTATATCGGCATCCTCTCGGGCAAGGCGATCTCCGCACCGAACCAGTTCAGCGAGACGCGCGTCGGGCAGTTCATCGGTCGGCGTTTCCGTTTAAGTGCGGTCGGGCTCGACCAGAGCGGGATTGCGGCCGGTCTGTTCATCTATGCCTTTGCGCTGATCACCGGCGTGCCGCTCATCCTCATGTCGTGGGGCTTCCAGCCGCGGGACCTGCAGCTGTGGCTGTTCAATCTCTTCACCGAGATCAACATCGGCACGATCAGGATCTCCATCTTCGGCATTCTTGGCGGCATTCTGCTGTTTGCCGGCGGTCTCATGGTCACCCGCTGGTTCCAGAAATGGCTGGATGGCAACGTGATGGCGCGCAGCCATGTCGACGGCGGTGTCCGCAATTCGGTCAAGACAGGTGTCGGCTATCTCGGAACGGGCATCGCCGGGATTATCGGCATTTCGGCGGCCGGTATCGATCTTTCAAGCCTGGCGCTGGTTGCCGGTGCCCTGTCGCTCGGCATCGGTTTCGGCCTGCAGAACATCGTCTCGAACTTCGTCTCGGGCCTCATCCTGCTGGTCGAGCGTCCCTTCAAGGTCGGCGACCACGTCATCACCGGCGTCAACGAGGGTATCGTCAAGCGCATCTCGGTGCGCGCCACCGAAATCGAGACGTTCCGGCGGCAATCGAGCATCGTGCCGAATTCGGAGCTAATCAATGCGCCGCTCGGCAACTGGACACATCGCAACAAGGTTCAGCGTTCCGAAGTACCTGTCAGCGTGGCCTTCGACACCGATCCGCAGGAGGTCATCGACCTGCTTCTCGCCGTGGTCAACGAGCGCGCGGATATCCTGCGCAATCCGGAGCCACATGTGGAATTCCTCCGCTTCGGGGCGTCGTCACTCGATTTCGAGCTGCGTTTCCATCTTGCCGACATGGGCGAGGGGTTGCATGTGCGCAACGAGGTGAGGATGGAAATCCTGCGCCGCTTCCGGGCGCATGGCATTGTCATGCCCTATCCGCATCAGGATGTGTTGCTGCATGTGCAGGAGCATGACCGGCAGGCGCTGATCCGTCGGCGTGCCCGGGCGGCCCAGGGTCGTCGTGATGATGCTGAGGAATTGTCACCGGACGCCGATGATGACAAACTCCTGCCATGAACGCCGCATTCAGCCGCCATTCAGGCGAAATGGGGCACAAGAGGGGCAGAAGCGATCGGTAGGTGCCGACCGCGTTTGAGAGGACGAAGCCTTTGGCTTCGCGGTCGTCATGAAGCAGTTCTACATGCAGCTGTTCGTCGTCGGTGGCGTTCTGGTCGCCGGATCGGCGATGGCCGCGTCTGTCCACAATGCCGGGTCTTCTTCGGTCGTGCTCGTTGTCGTCGAAGACGGCAACAAGACTGAAGTCGCACTTGATGCCGGTGGCTCGGACACGATCTGCAGTGGCGGATGTTTCCTGACGCTGCCCAATGGCGATCGAATCGGTCTTGCAGGCGGCGAAACTGTCGAGATCAAGGACGGCGTTGCTACCATCAAGTGACGCCGTGCTGCGGACTTTCCCGCCTAACGCGATATTCTGAAATACTTAACTATAGAGCCTTCTAGCCCTGCTCCGGAGGGCTGAGTTAACGGTTCGGCAAAGCGCCTTTGTTAGATGTCTTACAATTAAACAAGACAGATAAAGGCAAGTCATGGCTATTCTCGGCGTTTCTGGAATGCAGTATTCGGGAGAAACATTCCCCGATGTCAGGATCATTCTCGGGGAAGATTCCAATGTCTTCACCCAGATGATCAGTCAGCGCCTGAAGGAGCTCATGGGTGTCGACGTCGAGATCTGCAGAACCTTCGAGGATCTCCAGATGGCGAACGAGCTGTCCCAGGACCCGGTGGTGCTGGCCATCTCCAACATCAACCTGCCGGGTGCCGAGAACGGCGAAGCGCTGGAATATCTGATCGACTGCAACATCCCGACGGTCGTCTTCACGGGCACCTTTCAGGACGAGATGCGCGAGAAGCTGCTGGCCAAGGACATCGTCGACTACATTCTGAAAGACAACGTCTTTGCCGTCGAAATGCTGGCAGAATCGGTCTACCGCTTTCTCACCAACCATCGCCACCATGTTCTCATCGTCGACGACAGCCCGACGGCGCGCGCGCTCCTGTCCAGCCGTCTGCGTCGTTACAATTTCCGCGTCAGCCTTGCCGAGAGTGGCGCCAAGGCGATCGAAATCCTGAAGGCGAACTCGGATATCGGCCTTGTGGTCACGGACTACAACATGCCCGACATCGACGGGTTTGAACTGACGCGGCGTATCCGGTCCGTGCGCGGCTCGCATGAACTGCGCATCATCGGCGTCTCGTCCTCGACAAACCGTCTCCTCTCGGCCCGCTTCCTGAAGGTCGGCGGCAACGACTTCATGCTGCGTCCGTTCATCGACGAAGAGTTCTATTGCCGCGTCAACCAGAACCTCGACACGCTGGTTCAGATCAAAGCGGCACAAGCTCGTAAAAAATAGGTGCGACTTATAACTAAGGTCGCTAATATCCTGCCATTGGGAGGAGGTTGCCGTTTGGCGACCTTGAATGCCGGGTGGATATTTTATGTATTTTACAGAGCAGGTTCTTGCGCGGCAACGCGCCGTCGGCGCGCAGCATGTTGAACAGGGCCGTGTGCTCATCATCGAGGACTCTCGATCTCTTTCTTCGCTTATGCGTCACCGGCTTGAGAAGGATTTCTTCTGCCAGGTGACACAATGCGCCTCGGCGGACACGTTCCGCGAAGCGATGCGCAATGACGGTCCGTTCGATGTGGCGGTAGTCGATCTGAACCTGCCCGGCGCCCCCGATGGCGAAGTGCTCGATTCGGTCGTTGCTGCCGGTATCCCCGCCATCGTGTTTACCGCCGATTTTAACAGGGACCTTCGCGAGCGTCTGCTGCAGAAGGGCGTCGCCGACTACCACGTCAAGAACAATGAAGGGGCCATCGACCTCGTCGTATCCTCGGTCCTCAGATTGCTCCGGAATCGAGACGTCGGCGTGCTCGTCGTCGATGATGTTGCGTCCGCGCGCACGATGTTGGCCGATCTGCTGGGCGCGCAGAAATTCCAGGTTTACGAAGCCTCGACGGGCAAGGGTGCGCTGGAGATCCTGGCGCGCCAGCCGCATATCGAGCTTGTGATCACCGACTACCACATGCCCGACATGGACGGTTATGAGCTTACGCGGCGCATTCGGCGCGAGCATAACGGTGACCGGCTGCGGATCATCGGCATATCGTCGTCCGCCGATCGGCTGCTGTCGGCGAGTTTCCTCAAAGCCGGTGCAAATGATTTCGTCTATCGACCCTATGTCGTTGAAGAGCTGCAATGCCGGATCCAGCTCAATATCGAAACGCTGGCTCAGCTTCGGCAATTGCGGGTCGCGGCCTTCAGCGACTATCTGACGGGCCTGCCTAACCGGCGCCATTTCTTCGACGAGGGTCCGGCGCAAGTGGCCGGTCGACTGGAACGCGGCGATGCCTGTTGCATTGCCATGCTCGATATCGACCACTTCAAGAAGCTCAACGATACCCATGGCCACGAGATCGGCGACCGGGTCCTTCAGGCCGTCGGGACAAAGCTCGCGCGGGGTCTGGAAGGCAGCGGACATATGCTTGCTCGTCTGGGCGGCGAGGAGTTCAGCGTCCTGATGCTGGGGCTCGATATCGGCGAGGGGGCGAAGCTGTGCGAAAGGTTGCGCGGCGATATCGAGAACCTGCGTGTCGCGCTGGATGATCAGGATCTCAGCGTCACCATTTCGGTCGGGCTAGCGGAAATCGCCGGTCGCGAGAGCTTCAGCAATTATCTCGCAGCGGCCGACCAGCTGTTATATCTGGCCAAGAGCTACGGACGGAACCGGGTCTATTCCGAGACCATGTTGTCCTGATACTGAACGCGCTCACTGGTCGCGCCTCCGGCGGGTGTCTATATAGCGCATACCTTCCTCATCCGAGAAATTCCCCGATGGCGCCCATCATCTCTATAAAATCTCTGTCCAAAACCTATGGCAATGGCTTCACGGCGCTCGATCACGTGAGCTTCGACATCGAGGAGGGCGAGATCCTCGCGCTTCTCGGTCCAAACGGCGCGGGCAAGACCACGCTCATCTCGATCATTTGCGGGATGACCAATCCAAGCGGCGGGCAGGTGACCGTGTCGGGTCACGATGTGGTGCGAGATTTTCGCAAGACGCGCGCCGAGATCGGGCTTGTTCCGCAGGAACTGACGACGGACATGTTCGAGACGGTGTTCAATACGGTCAGCTTTTCACGCGGGCTGCACGGCAAGAAGCCTGATCCTGCCTATATCGAGCAGGTGCTCAAGGATCTGAGCCTCTACGACAAGCGCAACAATGCGCTGCGTGAACTGTCGGGCGGGATGAAACGGCGCGTGCTGATCGCCAAGGCTTTGTCGCACGAGCCGCGAATTCTATTCCTCGATGAGCCAACGGCAGGTGTTGACGTCGCCCTCCGCAAGGACATGTGGCAGCTGGTGGAGCGGCTGCGCAAAACCGGCGTGACGATCATTCTCACCACCCACTATATCGAGGAAGCGCAGGAAATCGCCGACAGAGTCGGGGTGATCAATCGCGGCAAGCTGCTGCTCGTCGAGGAGAAGGATACCTTGATGCGCAAGCTCGGTCGCAAGCAGCTGACCATCGACCTCCTGGGTCGGATAGAGGCCATCCCTGAAAGCCTTTCCGGTTTTTCGCTCAGTCTGGGCGAGGGTGGTGACCAGCTGATCTACGATTATGAACTGGGCAGCGGTGACGGCGATATCGCGCGGCTACTTTCGGCGATCGATGCGGCCGGGCTTCGCTTCGACGATGTGTCAACCCGCCAGACATCGCTGGAAGACATCTTCGTCTCGCTGATCGGGGAAACGGCATGAATATCGAAGCAATCAAATCGATCTATGTCTACGAGATGGCGCGAACACGCCGCACTCTTCTCCAGAGCGTCATCTCGCCGGTGCTGTCGACTGCCCTTTACTTCATCGTCTTCGGTGCAGCGGTCGGTTCGCGCATGGAAGGGATCGGAGGCGTGTCCTACGGTGCGTTCATCACGCCTGGTCTGATCATGCTGGCACTGATCACCCAGTGCATCTCGAACGGTTCTGCCGGGATCTATTTCCCCAAGTTCACCGGCACCATCTACGAAATCTTGTCTGCGCCGGTCGCAATGACGGAGATCCTGATCGGCTACGTCGGTGCGGCTGCGACGAAGGGCATGATGATCGGGCTGATCATCCTGTTCACGGCGATGTTTTTCGTCGATCTGCGGATCGCGCATCCGCTGCTGATGCTCTTCTTCATGGTGCTGACGTCGATCACGTTCAGCCTCGCAGGCTTCATCATCGGTATCCTCGCCAAGAATTTCGAACAGCTAAGCCTCGTGCCTTCACTGATCGTGCCGCCGCTCACCTTCCTTGGCGGAACTTTCTACTCGATCGACATGCTGCCGCCTTTCTGGCAGACGGTCAGCCATCTCAATCCGGTCCTCTATCTGGTCAGCGGTTTCCGCTGGAGCTTCTTTGAAGTATCGGACGTACATCCGCTGATCAGCCTCGGCATGATCGGCGTCTTCCTTGCCGCATGCCTCGGATTTCTCGGTTACATCTTCAAGACGGGCTACAAACTGCGTCCTTGAGCGCTTTATCAGTCGCGCAGACGGAGTTCGTCGGTCTGCATCTGCATCGAGCTCAGGGTCGACAGGAAGCTCATGCCGAGCAGGCTTTGGTCGAGCAGCCCCTCTTCGAGGACCACGGCCTCGACATTGCTGCGGACAATCGGCCCAAGCCGCATTTCAGGAATGCGCAAGGGGGCGGCGGACGCACGGCCATTGGCTGTGAGCACCGTGCGTGTGAAGCTCAGTTCACCGGGGTCGATGCCCATATTCATCGCGTCCTCATACCGAAGGGCGACCGAGCTTGCCCCGGTATCGATGAGCACCGGGACGGTGATCTGCCCGATCTCGACGGTCGTTTCAAAATGACCACCGAGCGCCTTGTGGACGATCACCTCGGCCTGACCGTCTGTCGTGCTGACGGTCACGGCACGGCCAGGCATCAGACCTGCCAGCACTCTTTCGCCGATGCTGCGGAAATCGCCGCGGTAGAGGTAGCCCGTAACCAGAGCCAGCGCGATCAACACCCAGATTGCCATCTGTCGGACCGTTTGGCCGAACTGGCGTCGGCCGACCAGGATCCCCGCCGATATCATCAGCAGGATCGGCAAGGTCACGACCAGCTGGCCGAAGCTGTCGTTGTCGATGCCGAAGCTTTGGCCGCTGTCATGATTGACGATGAGAATGACCAGGCCGACTGCCAGGATGGCGATGCCAAGGATGAAGCGCATCAACCGCCCTCGCGCTCGCGGACCATGCGCGTCCGGCGCGTTTCCCGGCGGGGCTTGCGCTCGACGTTTTCCAGGCGTGCGGGTAGCTCTGCCATGATCGTGCGCCGCTCGAGACTGGTATAGGTCGTCCAGAGGCCAATCTCGTCGCGGGTGCGTCCGCAGCCGAAGCAGTAGCCTGTCTTGTCATCGATCGAACAGACGAGAATGCAGGGGGATTCCATTGCCGAGCCCTTTGGTTTCGCTCCTATATCGGGTTCCTAAACTATCATGGCAAGGGCCAGGAGGAAGGCGATCTCTGAGACTTGTTGGCTGGCACCGATCGTGTCGCCGGTATGCCCGTCGATACGCTGCCGCACATGTCGTGTGAAAATCACGGTGGCGGCCAGCCCGAGGGCAACGGCGACGAACCAGGCGTGGAAGGGCAGGGACAAGAGGCAGAGAGTGGCGGTGATGACGGCCCCCAGTGCAAAAGCGATCCGCACTGCGTCGGGGTCGGGTTTTCCAGCGGATGCCGCGATCCCTTCGCTGCGTGCCGAGGGCAGGAACGACCAGTGCCAGACCATGAGTGTCCGGGAAAGAACGGCAGCGGTGACGAAGACGAGGGCTGCAGATTGCGGTGGAAGTTCCCGAACCAGTATCGAGAGGGCAGCGACCCGGATCGTGACGGAGAGGATCAGCGCGAGCGCGCCATAGGTGCCGATCCGGCTGTCCTTCATGATGGCGAGCGCCTTGTCGCGATTGCGTCCACCGCTCAGGCCATCTGCCGTGTCCGAAAGGCCGTCCTCATGCAAGGCGCCGGTCAACATGATCTGGAGGGAAATTGCGACCAGTGCGGTGAGCACGGGTTCTACCGTCAAGGCTGACAGGGCATAGACGATCAAGGCCGCCGGCATGGCGATGACAAAGCCGGCAAGAGGGAAGGCGGCTACGGTGCGTCTCAGACTTCCGTCATGGCCGACGAAGTAGCGGTCGGGGATACGTATGCGGCTGAGAAAGGAAAGGGCACGCGCCGTTTCCGCAACGAGGTTCTCGACAAGCTGCATATCTTCTTCCATTTCGTGCTCGACCGGATGCGTCGCTTTTTTGAGTTGAGCCTTGAGGGTCCGGTCTTTATGAGAGAGGCCACAAAGCCTGATTTGCTGGAAGAATACAAGGAAGCCCGATTCATGACCGTCACCGGCCTGCCATTCGACGACTTTCGCGCCCTGTTGCGCGATCTGCCGGGACCCAGCACCGCAGCACTGGTGGCCGCGCGCGAGCGTGACAAGCAGCTGACCAAGCCGCCGGGTGCGCTTGGACGGCTGGAAGAGATCGCCATGTGGCTTGCTGCCTGGAGCGGTCGAGCCCCTGCGGTCAACCGTCCGCTGGTCGCGATCTTCGCCAGCAACCACGGCGTTACCAAACATGGCATCACGCCGTTTCCGCCGTCGGTTACGCAGCAGATGGTCGAGAATTTTGCAGCCGGCGGTGCGGCGATCAATCAGATCTGCGTGACGCATGACCTCGGCCTGAAGATCTTCGATCTTGCACTCGACTATCCGACCGGCGACATCACCTGCGAGCCGGCACTTTCCGAGCGCGATTGTGCAGCCACGATGGCCTTCGGCATGGAAGCAATTGCAGGCGGCACGGATCTGCTTTGCGTCGGCGAAATGGGCATCGGTAATACGACCATTGCGGCTGCCATCAACCTCGCGCTCTATGGCGGTGAGGCGGAAGACTGGGTGGGACCGGGAACCGGGTCCGAAGGCGAAGTCCTTGCCCGCAAGGTTGCAGCCGTCAAGCAGGCTGTTGCTTTTCACAAGGAGCACCTGTCGGATCCGCTGGAAGTGCTGCGTCGCCTCGGTGGACGCGAAATCGCAGCGATGGCGGGTGCCATCCTTGCGGCCCGCATGGAGAAGATCCCGGTTCTGATCGACGGTTATGTCGCAACGGCTGCCGCCTCCATCCTCAAGGCTGCCAATCCCTCGGCTCTCGACCACTGCCTGATCGGACATGTGTCCGGCGAGCCGGGACATCTGCGTGCGATCGAGCGGCTCGGCAAGACGCCGCTCCTCGCGCTCGGCATGCGGCTCGGCGAGGGCACTGGAGCGGCGCTGGCTGCCGGTATCGTCAAGGCTGCGGCGGCCTGCCACTCGGGCATGGCCACCTTCGAACAGGCTGGGGTATCCAATAAGTCACATGAGTGATCGCAAGCCCAAGAAGAGCGGCGGTGAGCCCCTCGCATCGACCGTCATCCAGAAGAAGACCGGCATCGCGCATCTGTTTGCGGCCGGTCAGTATTCCGCACAAGGCTTCAAACGTCTGATCCAGGAGGCAGCTTTCCGGCACGAGTTGCTGGCCTTCGTCGCCGGCCTCATTCTGTTTGTGCTGGTGGGGGCGAGCCTGTTCGAGTTTCTCGGCTTCATCGTGCTGATGATGCTGATGTTCTCGGTCGAGGCGCTGAATACGGCGATCGAAGAGCTTGTCGACCGCATCTCGCCGGAAATCTCGACGGTCGGCCGCAATGCGAAGGATCTCGGCTCCTTTGCCGTCTTCTGTCTGATCATCGCGAACGGCGCGTTCGCGGCCTATGTCGTCATCAGCCGACTGATTTTCGTCTAATTACGCGAACTGGCGACGGCGAGGCTCCACGGCCTTGGTGTCGGAGATGGCCGGCAGGCTTTCGAGAACGCGACTTGACGGCAGGATGGCGATGACCTCCGTGCCTTCGCGCAGCTTCGACTTCAGTTTGAATTCGCCGCCATGCTTGGCCAGGATCGCCTGGACGATCGGCAGGCCGAGCCCCGTGCCCTGCTCGGCGCTCTTGATGGCAATCGAGCCCTGACCGAAGGCCGAAAGCACGACCGGAATTTCGTTTTCCGGAATGCCCGGTCCATTGTCGCGGATCGAAATGTATTGGCCTCCGCCTGCCGTCCAGCCGGCCTTGACCATGATTTCTCCCCCTTGGGGGGTGAATTTCACGGCGTTGGACAGAAGGTTCAATATGACCTGACGCAGCGCCTTCTCGTCGGCCCAGAGTGAGGGCAGGTCGCGCTCGAACTGCTCCTCGATGCGAATGCTCTTTGACTTGGCACGCAACTGGATCATGCCGATGCAATCCTCGGCAAGTTCCAGAAGAGAAACGCTCTCTTCGCTCAGCTCGTATTTGCCCGCCTCGATGCGCGACAGATCGAGGATCTCGTTGATCAGCTCCAGGAGATGGGCGCCGGAACGATGGATGTCGCCTGCATATTCCTTGTAGAGCGGGTTGTTGAGCGGCCCCAGAACCTCGGTTGCCATGACTTCCGAGAAGCCGAGGATGGCGTTGAGCGGCGTGCGCAGCTCGTGCGACATGGAGGCGAGAAAACGCGACTTGGCCATGTTGGCTTCTTCGGCCCGACGCCGTGCCTCGTCCGAAAGCGATTTTGCGACTTCGAGCTCGGCAATCAGATCGTCCTTTTCCGTCTGGAAGGACAGAAGCTTGAGATTGGCCTGATGCAGGCGGCTCGTGATGTAGATGAAGAAGATCAGCGCGCTGCTGAACACCGCGGTGAGACCCATATCGAGGATATCAAGGCTGCGACTTGCGCCAAAGGCGAGCGCTGCGACCGTCGGCAGGAAGCTGAAAAGTACGGCCTGGCGCAGGAGCATGCTGGCCATGGCGGTGATGGAGAGCGCGAGCAGCAGCACTGCGCCCTTGTAAAAGATGAACGCGGTCTGGTTGCAGTTCGAACATTCCTGGATCGCGAAGATCGCCCAGGACATGCCCATCGCGATCTGTGACAGAAGCAGGATCCGTCGCCATTGCGCGTGGTTTTCGGCCGTAATCGTGCCCCTTGACGCGCGTTTGACAACGAGGATTGCGATCGCATGCATGGTCAGCGCAAACAGGCCCCAGACGAGGAAGTGGGGTTGCGATGTGAAGTAAGCGCCGGAGGCGGCGATCATGATGATCGTGATCGGGATGACGGCTGCGCCCTGCAGGCAGGCGGCGACATGCATGGCAAGGATTTCGACGTCGAAGGCAGGCGATGTGCCCTGGCCGGACTGCAGACGTTCACGGGTCGTGCGGACGGCACGGTTCGTTGCCCTGTTGCGATGGTTTCGCGTCAGGTCAAGAACATTCTTGTCCGCCGATGTATCTACGCCGTTACTCATTGCGTTGCAGTTTTCCGCGCCTTGGTGAACCCTAGCGGCCAATTCTTAAAAAGATCCTTTCCGGGAAGGATTTGTTTGCCATGTGTGAAAAGGTTTCGTTGTCGAAGTGGGTGGGAATGTGACGAGGGGATTGCTGCGCCTGCGCGACCTTGTGGTGGGGGTCGCCATGCTCGTTTTCGCCTTGCTGATCATCGCCAAACTCGAAAACCAGCAAGCGATGAGGTTTCTCGGACCCTTTTCGGCGATTGACGGCGACACGCTTCTTGTGGATGGCGAACGACTGAGGATCGAAGGGATCGATGCCCCGGAGATCACCCAGACCTGCAGCTTGGCTGATGGTTCGATGTACGGCTGCGGCGAGGATGCGCGTGGGTACCTCAGAGGCATTGTCGGTGCCGCTGGCTGGGAGTGCAGCGGGACGCAACGGGACCGCTATCACCGACTTCTCGTCATCTGCCGCCGTGGCCAGGACGATCTCGGAGCGCTTCTGGTCGCGACCGGTTCGGCGGTTGCCGATGGTCGCTATTTTACCGAGGAGGCCATGGCACGGCAGGCGGGCAAAGGTGTTTG
Source organism: Rhizobiaceae bacterium (assembly GCA_027484835.1). Taxonomy (GTDB): domain Bacteria; phylum Pseudomonadota; class Alphaproteobacteria; order Rhizobiales; family Rhizobiaceae; genus Allorhizobium. Next base: position 20,697 of record JAIXSF010000254.1, read on the forward strand.
GCGCGGTGACTTCGAGCGCCCGTCCGACTGGCGCCGGATCCGCAAGCTCGAAGAGGCGGAACAGGCGGGGTGGGTCGCAGCGTTTCTTCCTCGTTTCATAGCTGACTGGTTCAAGGAATAAGAATGGCCGATGATGCCCCCATGCCGCCTGCCATGCCGCGAGGCGCGCTGCCGCCAACCATCGATGACCTCAGTCAGGCGATTACCCGTTGCCGCATCTGTCGCGATTGTCCGGATGGCGGGCCTGAGCGGCGGATGCCGCATGAACCGCGGCCGGTCGCTTATCTCTCGGCGACTGCGCGCGTGCTGATCGCGGGGCAGGCGCCGGGCTTGCGAGTGCATGAGACGGGGCTGCCGTTCAACGATGCTTCCGGGGATCGGTTGCGGCAATGGCTCGGCGTTGACCGCGAGACGTTTTACGATCGTGCCCGTTTTGCCATCGCGCCGATGGGCTTCTGCTTCCCTGGCTATGATTCGCAAGGCCACGACCTGCCACCGCGCCGTGAATGTGCGCCGCATTGGCGGCAGACTGTCATGGATGCCATGCCGCAGGTGGAGCTGATCCTGGCGATCGGGCAATATGCACAGGCTTGGCATCTCGGCAGTCAGAGGCGTAAGACCATGACGGAAACGGTTGCCCATTGGCGTGACTTCGTGCTGGTCAACCGCAGCGGGCCGCGGATTCTGCCGCTGCCGCATCCAAGCTGGCGCAACACGGGCTGGCTGAAGCGTCATCCGTGGTTCGAGGACGAGGTGCTTCCGGTCCTACGCCGGGAAGTTTCCTTGTTGATACGCTGAAATAATTTTCCATAAATTGTAATAGATCGGCTATATCAGGGAAAATCAGTTTTTCAGGGTGTCTCATGGATCGCTTAGACCGCAAAATTCTCCGCATTCTTCAGGAGGACTCGACGCTGGCCGTGGCAGACCTCGCCAAGAAGGTTGGCCTGTCGACCACACCGTGCTGGCGCCGTATCCAGAAGATGGAAGAGGATGGTGTCATCCGTCGTCGGGTGGCGCTGCTCGATCCGGCCAAGGTGAACACCAAAGTCACCGTCTTCGTCTCGATCCGCACCTCAAGCCATTCGATCGAATGGCTGAAGCGCTTCTCCGAAGTCGTCGCCGAGTTTCCGGAGGTCGTCGAATTCTATCGGATGAGCGGGGATGTCGATTATCTGCTGCGCGTGGTCGTGCCCGATATCGCGGCCTATGACGCCTTCTACAAGCGGATGATCGCCAAAATCGAGATCCGCGATGTGTCCTCGGCTTTCGCGATGGAGCAGATCAAGTACACGACCGAGCTGCCGCTCGACTACATGATGCTGGACAACCAGAAGTCCCAGGAAGACTAAGGGGCGCCTCGGCGCCCCTTTTCGTTTTACTTTTCCAGGCGCGCCAGAAGCGACGAAGTATCCCAGCGCTTGCCGCCGAGCTTCTGGACTTCGCCATAGAACTGGTCGACCAGTGCCGTTACCGGCAGGTTTGCGCCATTGCGGCGAGCCTCGGTCAGGACGATGTCTAGGTCCTTGCGCATCCAGTCGACGGCAAAGCCGAAGTCGTATTTGCTCTGGTTCATTGTCTTGTGGCGGTTCTCCATCTGCCAGGAGCCAGCGGCCCCCTTGGAGATGACCTCGATCACTTTCTCGATGTCGAGGCCCGCCTTCTTGCCGAAGTGAATGCCTTCGGCCAATCCCTGGACAAGGCCGGCGATGCAGATCTGGTTGACCATCTTGGTCAACTGGCCGGCGCCTGCCGGTCCCATCAATCCCACCATGCGGGCATAGGCATCGATCACCGGTCGTGCCCTGTCGAAGGTCTCGGGGTCTCCGCCGCACATCACGGTCAAAACGCCGTTCTCGGCGCCGGCCTGGCCGCCGGAAACAGGTGCATCGATGAAGCCGCAGCCTTTAGCCGCAGCTGCTTCGGCAAGCTCGCGGGCCACTTCGGCAGAGGCGGTGGTGTTATCGATCAGGACAGCCCCAGCCTTCATGGCGGCGATGACGCCGTTTTCGCCAAGGGTGACCGAGCGCAGGTCGTCGTCATTGCCGACGCAGGTGAAGACGAAATCGGCGCCCTCAGCTGCTTCCGCCGGCGTCAGACCATGGCTGCCGCCGAATCTTTCCACCCAGGCCTCGGCCTTCGCCGTGGTGCGGTTGTAGACCTTGACCTCGTGGCCACCCTTGACCTTGAGGTGACCGGCCATGGGGAAACCCATCACGCCCAAACCGATGAATGCGACCTTTGCCATTTCGTCTCTCCTGCCTTGCGCTGTGCGACATGCATAATCGAAGGCAGGACAGGACGAAAGGTCTCTGGATGGTCAATCCGCCGGAGCTGGATCACCAGTTTTGTTGCCGATCTTGTGGTCGGGGGTCAGTTCCAGGCTTAATTGTCCAAGACGGCTCGAAATCTCGTGCCAC
>JAIXSF010000389.1 GCA_027484835.1 Rhizobiaceae bacterium
ATAGAGACCCATGTTGGCCGGGAACGGCGGCTTCAGGCGCGGCTGGCCCTTCTTGCCTTCAAGGCTTTCCAGAAGTGCTGTTTCTTCGCCGCAGATGTAAGCGCCAGCGCCGTGATGCACGACGATGTCGATGTCATAGCCGAGCTTGTTGTTCTTGCCGAGCAGACCGTAGTCGTAGCACTCGTCGATCGCGGCCTGCAGGGCCTCGCGCTCGCGCATGAACTCGCCACGGACATAGATGAAGGCATGATGCGCGCCCATGGCGAAGGACGCGATGACGCAGCCTTCGATCAGGGTGTGCGGATCATGGCGCATGATCTCGCGGTCCTTGCAGGTGCCGGGTTCCGACTCGTCGGCATTGACCACGAGGTAATGCGGACGACCGTCCGATTCCTTCGGCATGAAGGACCACTTGAGACCGGTGGGGAAGCCTGCGCCGCCGCGACCGCGAAGGCCGGAGGCCTTCATCTCGTTGATGATCCAGTCCCGGCCCTTTTCAAGGATTTGCTTGGTGCCGTCCCAATGGCCACGCGCCATGGCGCCCTTCAGGGACTTGTCCTTGAGGCCGTAGATATTGGTAAAGATGCGATCCTGATCTCTCAACATACCCTAACCTCTCAGCGCGGCTTCTTGCCGAAGACCTTGATGTATTCCGCTTCACCGCCCTTGGCGAGCGCCTTGGCCTGCTTGACCCAGTCGTCCCGCTCAATGCGGCCAGAGAACTTGAGATAGGTGTCGACCCACTCGCGCTCTGCCTTCTTCCATTTTGCGATCTGCTCGAACGTGTAGATGCCAAGCCCGTTCAGCGTCGCTTCGATCTTCGGACCGACGCCCGAAATCATCTTCAAATCGTCAGGTGTCGTCGGACGCTCGATGCCGACGGGACGGTTCTTCTCGTCCATGACAGGCGCCGGAGCGGCCTTTTCGACCGGGCGGGCCGTATCGGCGCTATCGCCCTTCTGCTTGACGTTTTCGGCAGCCGCCTTCTTGGCAGTGGCCGGCGTCTTCAGAGACTTGTCCGTTTCTGGCGCATCGGTCACCGGCTTGGCCGCGTTGGCCGGAGGCACCGACGTCTCTTCAGTCTTCGCCGGAGCCGGCGTGTCATTGAAGCGGATCGGCTGGATGTCGTCCGTCAGCGTAGTCGGGCCACCGACAGGAGCGGAATAGATGCGGTCGATCTGCGGACCGGGCTTGACATCGGAGCCCTTGCCCGAGGCAAAACGATCGATGATGTGCTCAAGCTGGATGGGCGACAGGTCTTCATAGCTGTCCTTGAAGATCATCACCATCGGCGCGTTGACGCAGGCGCCCTGACACTCGACCTCTTCCCAGGACAGGGTGCCGTCGGCGTTGCGCTCGAAGGGCTCCGGGTGGATCTTCGACTTGCAGACATGGATCAGATCTTCGGCGCCGCGCAGCATGCAGGGTGTCGTGCCGCAGACCTGGATATGGGCGCGGGTGCCGACCGGCTTCAGCTGGAATTGGGTGTAGAAGGTCGCGACTTCCAGGACGCGGATGTAAGCCATGTCGAGCTTTTCAGCGACATACTCGATCGCAGCCTTGGTGACCCAGCCTTCCTGTTCCTGCGCACGCATCAGAAGCGGGATGACAGCCGATTGCTGACGACCCGCCGGATACTTGCGAATGGTTGCCTCAGCCCAGGTGGCATTTTCCGGATTGAAGGAAAAGCCTGCCGGCTGGAATTGCTCTTCGGCTAGTCGACGAACGGACATACTTCCTCACGCCTTGTCTCAGTTTATGGAACCACACCGCGTATTCGTCACATTGGCGAATTCGCAGGCATAGGCCGATTTGTCTTTCTGAAGGAATACGAAGAGCTTCGAGCCGGTCCAGCTGGAGCTCTTGATCTCGTATCCATCCTGGATCAGCTTGGCCATCGATACGGTGTCGCGCGACGACAGATTGCCCTGCTCCTGGGCCACCGCCTGGGTGGCTCCGAGACAGATCAACGTTGCGGCGAGCACCTTCAGCATCAGCGGTCAACTTCTCCGAACACGATGTCGAGCGAGCCGAGGATCGCCGAGACGTCGGCCAGCTGGTGGCCGCGGCACAAGAAATCCATGGCCTGCAGATGCGCATAGCCCGGGGCGCGGATCTTGCAGCGATAGGGCTTGTTCGTGCCGTCGGAGACGAGGAACACACCGAACTCGCCCTTGGGGGCTTCAACGGCGGCGTAAACCTCACCGGCCGGCACGTGATAGCCTTCGGTGTAGAGCTTGAAGTGGTGGATCAGGCCTTCCATCGAACGCTTCATCTCGCCACGCTTCGGCGGCACGACCTTGCCGTCCAGCGAGGAGACAGGGCCGATCTTGGCGTCGCCGAGCAAGCGATTGACGCACTGCTTCATGATCTTCACCGACTCGCGCATTTCGAACATGCGGATCAGGTAACGATCGTAGCAGTCGCCGTTCTTGCCGACCATGATGTCGAAGTCGAGATCAGCATAGCACTCATAGGGCTGCGACTTGCGCAGATCCCCGGCAGCGCCCGAACCGCGGACCATGACGCCCGAGAAGCCCCAGGCCCAGCAGTCGTCCAGGCTGACAACGCCGATATCGACGTTACGCTGCTTGAAGATGCGGTTGCCGGTGAGAAGATCGTCGATGTCGTCGAGCTTTTCCGGGAACTGGTCGCACCACTTGCCGATATCCTCGACGAGATCATGCGGCAGGTCCTGATGGATGCCACCCGGACGGATATAGGCGGCGTGCATGCGGGCGCCGGAGGCGCGCTCGTAGAACACCATCAACTTCTCGCGCTCCTCG
>JAIXSF010000266.1 GCA_027484835.1 Rhizobiaceae bacterium
GAACCCACGCCGGATGGAGGTGATCGGCGCGCTCGGTGCTCAGCTGGCATCACGACTGGCAACACCTTGTCCCACCTGCCATCACTTGGGCTGGGGGAAAGTCAGGACCGAATACGGCCTGCCCTGCAGCCTCTGTGGCAGCCCGACCGCCCTGCCGCGGCGCGATGTCTATGGATGCGTCTCCTGCGATGCGGAGGAGAAACAAGAGCTTTCCCAGGGCGCCTTCGCCGACCCCACCTACTGTCCGCTCTGCAATCCCTGACCAGATCATTCCAAGGCAAAGTAATCCTTGGGGAAATATGTCAACCGAAGTTGACAATCAAATTTGCCTTTTATTAAGTTCTAATGAAGCCGAGTCCTTGTTGCCCACCGTGTCGCAGTCGCATGCATGACGCATCAACCTTGCACCGATGGAGCTCCCCTTGCAGGCAGATCAACACGCCCAACCACCGTGTTCCCTCAACTTCTTTCCACTGACGCACCGGAAGGATCTGGTGCATCAGGCCGCACAGGCGCTGGATCGCCTGAATGGGGCAAGCGCCGACCGCTATTGGATATCCCTATGCCGTTCGCTCGGCGCCGAGTTGACATCGCTCGGCTGTCCGCATGAACGCGCCGGAGGGGAAATCCTGGCGTTCCAGGAGGCTGTTCTGACAGCCCTCGTGGCGATGAACCGAGACAACCGGTCTTCGGCGATCATGCAGGCATGAGGGTGGTGAGCTGTGGCGCGAGCCGCTGCATGACGGCGGCAGATTTGGCGTTGCGAATTCGGGCGCCGATCTGACCGTCTTCAGACCAGATGACTTCGCCATGCAAGGCGCCGAAAGCGTTGCCATGCAGGATGAAGGCTTCGGCCTCCTCCAGCCTTAGGCCGTCACTGAGGACTAGTCGCAAGCCGGTTTGGCTCCAGTCGGATATGGATGCCTGGAAATGGCACCCGTACATCAGCACCAGGGCGTCCATCTCGCAAAGCGAACGCTGCTCGTTTCGACGCTCCATCGGCTCTCCCATTGTTCGGGACAGTCAGAGCATCAAACGGGGCTGCCAGAAAGCGGGAAGTGCCGGAACCCTTGTTTTCGGGTAAACGCAAAGGATCGAATTTTAATCGATCGTCGCGACGCAAAGCTGCGAATGCACGCAATTGCGGGGATAGGCCAATGACATATTTGGGCTTTGGGAGAGAATGGTACGGTTGGGGGGTCTCGAACCTCCGACCTCAGGTGCCACAAACCTGCGCTCTAACCAACTGAGCTACAACCGCACATGACCGCGTCGCTGACGCCGTCGAGGGGTCACATACGAGCAGATGGATTTTTTTTCAAGCCCTTTCTGCGCATCCGGTGAAAAGGCTTGGGATATGAAAAGGCCGGGCTCAACGCCCGGCCCAAGATCCTTGGGAGGATTTTTGATGTCGCGTCGTGCGATCAGGCAACCTTCAGCGAGGACATGACCTTTTCGGCAGCATCCTTGCCCGGCTTGGTCACGGTTTCGGCGACCTTCTTGGCGGTTTCCTGGATTGCCTTGGCATGCTCGATAGTGACTTCAGCCTGCTTGCGGATGAAGGCGGTCTGCAGTTCAACAAGCTCGGCAACCGACTTAACACCGAGAAGGGCTTCCATGTGGGACAGCGACAGATCGGCATTGGTGCGCATGGCGTCGATGGCCTTGAGGCCGAGCTCAACCGTGCCGGCCTGGGCCGTCTGAACGGTGGCTTCAACGGTCTTGGTGGCTTCTTCGGTGGCAGACTTCATCTTGGCATAGGCTTCCTTAGACTGGGCTGCGCCCTTTTCGGCGAAGTCACGGAAGCTTTCCTGCATCTTCGAAGGGTCGAAGGAGGAGAAAGAGAACATATCCTTGGTGTTCATGGCGCATTTCCTCTTGTGTGGGCCAAACGGGGCCCTTGTTTCATTCATGAACCCTATATAGCACCGCTTATTGTGCATTGCAATATCGTTGTGCACTGCACAATTAGTTTTTCTGCATGTTGATAATCCTGGCGGATTAACCTTACCAATCGAAAGCGGCCCCACTTTCTGGACCCGAAGGCACTGCCTAGCTATTAAAAATCTGTTAATTTGTTCGCAGGCCCAGAAGCGACAGGTCCCGTAATGCCCGCCCAGTATCCATTCATCGACGTCGCCGTGCACGACCTCATCCGCCCGCGTCTCGCGCGGGGCGAGGCCCTCGTGCTGTTTGCGGTGGGTCTGCAGCGGGTGCTCTGGTGCAACGGCGCCGGCGCGCGCTTCTTCGGTGCCGACTCGATCTATGACTTCCTTGAGGATGGTCCCAACCGCAGCGACATCACGTTCCGCCAGATCGAAACGGCAGCGCGCCAGCTTGTGTCGGTCGGCGACAGCCGCAGCCTGATGCTTCGGGTTACGTCCGGGTTCCAGAAGGTGCCGGTCACCGCCTCGGCAGACTGTGTGGAGATCCGCAAGGGTGAGCCAGTCGTCTTGCTGTCCGTCCCCCCGCTGAAGCGTGCGAATGGCGATGTTGCCGACCTTGCCCGAGAACTGATGAGCGGCTTCGACGATCCTGACACGCACATGGCCGTGATCGATGGCGAAGGTGGGCTGATTGCAGCGTCCGAGGGTTTTACAGCGCTCGGCGTTACGCCCCAGACATCCCGCATGCTGATCAACCTGGTCGAGGCGGATGCCGACCGGCTGGTCAAGCGCCCGATACCGACAGGGCGCGGCTACCTGCCGGCAGCGATCGGCAAGATCTCCGACGCACCGGCCCTGCATCTCCTGTTCGCCGTCGAAACGATTCTCGGCCAGATGGATCCGAGCGACGACTTTGCCGAGGAGGGCGATGCTGCCCTGCCGCCGGCGATTGTCGAACCGGTAACCGCCCATGATGCGATCGAGGATGTGGCTGCCGAGGCAGAACTGGAGAGCGTGGCCGAAGAAGAGGTTACGATCGACAACACCGCTGAGGAGACCGAAGTCCCCTCGCCTGCTGCGCCCTTCGAAAGCGTGATTGCGGCGATCGGCGACATCGAAGAAATCGAGGCCGAAACGGACGAGCTGGACGAGGCTGACGCTGCCGACGAAACCGTCGCTGACGACGTGTCATCCGTGATGGACGAGGACGTCGACGGCATCGCCGATCATATCGTAGAGGTTCGCGAGCCCGATCCGGGTGTCTCGGAGCCGATTGCGGTGGATCCGAGCCCGGAGATGGTCGAGACATCCAACCTGGAGCCGGCGCCTGTTGCGGAGTTGAGCCAACCGGAGGAGCCTTCGAGCGCCGCTGTGAAGGACGATGCTGTGAAGCATACCGCGGCGAAGCCGGCGGCCGTCATGGCGAGCGAACAGTTCAGCTTTGCCCAGGATCGCCGCGCAACGCGGTTCGTCTGGAAGATCGATGCAGAAGGCCGGTTCAGCGAAGTCTCGTCCGAGTTTGCTCAGGCCGTCGGCCCGCGGGCAGCCGATATCAATGGCGTTGCGTTTTCCGACCTTGCAGCCCTCTTCAACCTCGATCCCGAGGGCAAAATCGGCGAGTTGCTGAAGAAGCGCGATACCTGGTCCGGCAAGACCATCTACTGGCCCGTCGAAGGCACCCGGCTTGTCGTGCCGGTCGATCTGGCGGCGCTTCCGACCTATACGCGCAATCGCGACTTCGACGGCTTCCGCGGTTTCGGCATCGTCCGCGTTGCCGACGCCAAGGACGACCCTGAAGGCATTGGCATGACCTTCCTCCAGGCAGAACCCGTCGCCGAACCCTTGGCTGACGATCCGGTGGAGTTGGCCGACAATCGCGACGAGGACCTCGCCGAGTTCCTCGAGGAACTGAGCGAGGGCGAAAGCCATCCGCCAGAGGACTTCCTGGAAGATCAGATAGACGAGCCTGGCGAAGATGCGCTCGAGATCCTGTCGCATGACGAAGGCGACGACTTCGACGCGATCGGCGACAGCAGTGACGACCTTGACGAGACGCAGAGCGATGGCGCTGATGCTGCTCCCAGCTTGCCGGCCAGCAGCTACGAACCGCCGGTGCTGCGGATCATGGAGCCGCGCAAGCCGGACCTGCCGGACAAGGTCGTGCAGTTGCAAGACCACCGCCAGCGGCAGCGCGACGGCCTGACCCCCGGCGAACAGGCAGCCTTCCAGGAAATCGCGCGCAAGCTGGACCCGCTTGGGCTGCGTGCCAAGGTGGAAGAGTCGCTGACGCCCTCGGAGCCGCCGGTCCTCAGAACCGAGCAGGCTCCCCCCGCGCAAAAACCAGTCGAACAACCGTCTTCGACACAGAGCGCCACGCCGGCCGAACCGCCTGTGCTCGCACCGCCCGCCTCGGAGCCTGCAGCAGAACGCGCTACCGCCAAGCGCGAGCGGAGCCTGAATGCCGAGATCATCGACCTGATGCCGGTGGCCTTGCTGGTGCATGTCGGCGACCGGCTGATCCATGCCAATCCGGAATTCTTCAGTCTCACCGGCTACAAGACGCTTGCCGAACTCGAAGACGTCGGAGGGCTCGACACGCTGATCCAGCGCCGCGATCTCGAAACTCCCGGTGACGAAGCGGGCCAGGTGGTGGCGCTCTGCGCCGACGATCGCCTGTTGCCCGTGACGGCGCGGCTGCAATCCGTCCGCTTTGAAGACACGAGCGCCCTGATGCTGGCGCTGATCGTCCAGCCGGAAGAACGGGCCGGAGCGGAAACGCCAGCAGCGCCCGAAGCCGCGACAGCGACGGTCACTCAAGCCCAGGCAGGGGAACTTGCGCGCCTCAAGGTCGAAGTCGACGAGCTGCGTTCGATCCTGGAAACCGCGACAGACGGCGTCGTCATTCTCGATTCCGACGGCGACATCCGCTCCATGAACCGGGCAGCCAGCGCGCTGTTCAATTTCGACGACATGGAAACCCGCGGCAAGCCGTTCGTCATGCTGTTTGCCCATGAGAGCCAGAAGTCGATTCTGGACTATCTCAATGGACTGGCCGGCCATGGCGTCGCGAGCGTGCTCAACGATGGGCGCGAGGTCATCGGACGTGAGGCATCCGGGGGCTTCCTGCCGATGTTCATGACCATCGGCAAGCTCAACTCGTCGAACGGCTACTGTGCCGTGATCCGCGACATCACGCAGTGGAAGCGGACCGAGGAAGAGCTGCGCAATGCCAAGCGCGCCGCCGAGACTGCCAACGCGCACAAGACGGACTTCCTCGCCCGCGTGAGCCACGAGATCCGGACCCCGCTCAACGCCATCATCGGCTTTGCCGACATGATGGCCAACGAACATTTCGGTCCGGTCGGCCACCCGCGTTACGGCGAATATGCCCACGACATCGTGCGCTCGGGCCGGCATGTGCTCGACATCGTCAACGATCTTCTCGACATTTCGAAGATCGAGGCAGGCGAGATGGAGCTCGACTTCTCCTCCGTCGGCTTGAACGAGATGGTCCAAGCGGCGGTATCCATCGTGCAGCCGCAGGCTAACGGTCAGCGGGTGATCATCCGCACAGCGCTGTCGCAGGCCGTCCCGAACGTCGTGGCAGACGGCCGGTCGATCAAGCAGATCGTGCTCAACATCCTCGCCAATGCCATCCGCTTCACGCCATCCGGCGGCCAGATCATCGTATCGACAGCCTACGAACCGAACGGCAGTGTGGTGCTCCGGATCCGTGACACCGGCATCGGCATGTCGCGCAGTGAGCTGGAGCAGGCGATGAAGCCGTTCCGTCAGGTTTCGACCGGCACGCCGCGAAACCGGGGCGATGGCACGGGCCTCGGCCTGCCGTTGACCAAGGCAATGGTCGATGCCAACCGGGCGCAGTTCGCGATCTCCTCGACACCGAACGAGGGCACGCTGGTGGAAGTCACCTTCCCCTCGCCGCGGGTCTTGGCGGACTGAGATACGAAGGCCACTGACGCTTAGGGAAGACTGGCATGACGGCTCTTGGCATCCTTCTCGGCATCATGATTGCGATCGGGATTGGTGCGATGAGCCCGGGGCCAAGCTTCGTGCTTGTGTCCAGGATCTCGGTTGCCAACAGCCGGCTGCACGGGCTGGCAGCCGCGCTCGGCATGGGTCTAGGTGGCGCCTTCTTTGCGGTATTGGCTCTGGCGGGCCTGGTTGCCCTCCTAGAAAAGGTGGAATGGCTTTACCTGGTTTTGAAGATTGCCGGCGGGCTCTACCTCATTCATCTCGGCATCGCCATCTGGCGCGGCGCGCGGCAGCCGATCACAGTTGAGACCACCGACGGGCGCGCGGCACTCTCCGTGTCGCGGGCGCTTGCTCTCGGCCTTATAACCCAGGTCAGCAATCCGAAGACCGCGGTGGTCTATGCCAGCATCTTTGCAGCGCTGATGCCGCAGAACCCGCCAGTGGCCGTCATTCTCGCCCTGCCGCCCATCATCTTCCTGATTGAAGCCTCATGGTATGCCGTCGTCGCACTGGCTTTTTCAGCGCCGCGATCGCAGCGGGCCTATCTCAGCGGCAAGCTGTGGGTCGATCGGCTCGCGGGGGCCGTCATCGGTGCGCTCGGCCTTCGATTGATCGGCGAGAGCCTGACGCTTCTGCGCCGTTGAGGACAGGCGCGACAGTCGGGACGGTTTCCATCTCTGCCGCTTTCGGCTAGAGGAGAGCCATTCCCGCTTTCGCAAGGGCCGACCGCTTGTCCACACTTCCGCGCCCGGGCACAGCCCATCCTGGAACCGTTGCTGCCGTGCAAACGCGCAAACGCATGGGCTCGGCCACCTTCGCCGCTTTGATCGCAGCCTTAATTGTCTTCATGCCGATCGCTGCGATCTTCGTTATCGGTTTGTCCGCAGATCCGGACAACTGGCGTCACATGGTGACGAACGTCATACCGCGCGCGGGCGTCCGGACATTCTGGCTGCTGTTCTTCACCGGCCTCGTGACCGCGATAATCGGCATCGGCAGCGCCTGGCTCGTGGCGGCCTGCGAGTTTCCGCTCCGCCGGTTCCTCTCTCCGGCGCTGGTGCTGCCGCTTGCGATCCCATCCTATCTGGCCGCCTATGCCTTCGGGGAATTTCTGGATTTCACCGGGCCCGTACAGAGCGCCTACCGCGCGCTCTTCGGCTTTTCCTCTGCCCGCGACTACAGCTTCTTCGATGTTCGATCGCTGTCCGGCGCCGTGCTGGTCATGGCGGCCGTCCTCTATCCCTATGTCTATCTCGCCTGCCGGTCGATGTTTCTGATGCAGGGACGTGCCGCGGCCGACGTAGCCCGTACGCTCGGTTCGAGCCCGTTCAGGGTCTTTGCGCGTATTCAGGTGCCGATGGCGCGGCCCGCCATCATGATCGGCCTGACACTGGTGATGATGGAGACGCTGAACGACATCGGCGCGGTCGAATATCTGGGGGTTCAGACGCTGACCTTCTCCGTATACGACACCTGGCTCAACCGCGGCAGCCTCGCCGGGGCCGCCCAGATCGCCTGCGTCATGCTGGTGATCGTCGCGGGGCTGCTGATCGTCGAACGGATGGCCCGGCGGCAGCAACGCTTCACCAGCCACAAGACGACCGCTGTCGTTGCGGACGCCATTCGCCTGCGCCTGACGGGCTTCAAGGCCATCGGGGCAACGGTCTTCTGCCTGATCCCCATCCTTGTCGGCTTCGTCGTACCCGTCTTCGTTCTCGGCAGCTTCGCTTTGCGACGGATCGAGGACTTCCTGGAGGCGCGACTGCTGGACGCTCTCTGGAACTCGATGATCGTCTCTTCAGCGGCGGCCCTCATCACGGTCGTCCTGGCTTTCGTCCTGTCCTATGCGGCGAGAACGGACCGCTCCCGTCTGGCGAAGGGTGCAAGCCGGCTTGCGGCCCTCGGCTACGGCATTCCAGGAACGGTGCTTGGCATCGGCGTACTGATCCCGCTTGCCGGCTTCGACAACGCACTCGATGGCTGGCTTCGGCAGACCCTCGGCATCTCCACCGGCCTGCTGCTCTCCGGCACCGGCTTTGCCATCGTCTATGCCTATACCGTCCGCTTCCTGACGATGGCCGAGGGCACGATCGATGCCGGCTTCCAGAAGCTTTCGCCGCATCTCGACATGGCTGCCAGAACCCTGGGCCGGTCTGGTCTCCAGACGCTGCGCCAGGTTCTGCTTCCCAACCTGCGTCCCGCGGTGCTGACCGCCGCGCTGCTGGTCTTCATCGAGACGCTGAAGGAGCTTTCGGCGACGATCCTGCTTCGGCCGTTCAATTTCAATACGCTTGCCACCCTCGTCTATGAGGATGCGTCCCGCGGCATGGCCCAGGATGCCTCGGTTGCGGCGATGATCATCATCGCGGCTGGACTGATCCCGGTCGTGCTCGTCTCCCGGTCCCTCGACGAGAAGCGCTGAAAGCTAAAAACGCGGCATAAAAAAAGGGCGGCCAAGGCCGCCCCTAGTCAATGCTGTCGAACCGGAGTGAAGGGCGATCGACATTCTGTCGGAAGCGTTGCGTTGTTGCTTCAACGCTTCGATCGCGCATCTCCAAGTTGGCGCCAGTCTTGCAGAAGCCAGGTTAAGAGAAGCTTACCGGGATGCGCTGCCAGCTACCCAACTTTTGAGGTATTGTCCTGAAATTGCTGCCTTTCGGGACACATTTCGGTCAGGAACGCAGCTGCGGGAGGTCAGCGAACAGAGCCAGCGCCTCGGGATTGGCGAGCGCCTCCTTGTTCTTGACCGGACGTCCGTGAACGACTTCGCGCACAGCAAGCTCAACGATCTTGCCCGACTTCGTCCGTGGAATATCGGCGACCTGAACGATCCTGGCCGGCACGTGCCGTGGCGTGGCACCCGTGCGGATTTTCGTCTTGATCTTCTTGTCGAGCTCTTCGGTGAGCGTCACGCCAGGAGCCAGCCGGACGAACAGGACAACGCGCACATCGTCATCCCAGTCCTGGCCAATGCAGAGTGCCTCGATGACCTCGTCGAGCTGCTCGACCTGATTGTAGATCTCGGCCGTACCGATGCGCACGCCGCCCGGATTGAGCGTCGCGTCGGATCGGCCGTGAATGATGATGCCGTCGTGCTCCGTCCATTCGGCGAAATCGCCATGACACCAGACATTGTCGAAGCGGTCGAAATAGGCGGAGCGATACTTCGACCCATCAGGATCATTCCAGAACATCACCGGCATGGAAGGAAAGGCTTTGCTGCAGACCAGTTCGCCCTTCTCCCCTCGTACGGGCTTGCCATCGTCGTCCCAGACGTCGACCGCAAGGCCGAGACCCGCGCCCTGGATTTCACCGCGCCAGACGGGCTTCAGCGGATTGCCGAGCACGAAGCAGGAGACGATATCCGTCCCGCCGGAGATAGAGGCAAGCTGGATGTCGTCCTTGATCCCTTCATAGACGAAGGAGAAGCCCTCGGGCGAAAGCGGTGATCCGGTCGAGGTCATCAGCCTCAGGCTCGAGAGGTCATGCGACGTTTTCGGGACCAGCCCACTCTTACGCACGGCGTCGATGTATTTCGCCGAGGTGCCGAAGATCGCAAACTTCTCATCGGCAGCATAGTCGAACAAGACATTGCCATCGGGATAGAAGGGCGAGCCATCGTAGAGGCAAAGCGTTGCCCCGCAGGCAAGACCGGACACGAGCCAGTTCCACATCATCCAGCCGCACGTGGTGAAGTAGAAGAGACGCTCACCGGCCTCCAAGCCGCCATGGAAGCGATGTTCCTTGAGGTGCTGAAGGAGCGTTCCACCGGCAGAATGCACGATGCATTTCGGTACGCCGGTGGTGCCGGAAGAAAAGAGGATGTAGATCGGGTGCGAGAAAGGCAGCCGGCGGTATTCGATGTCCTTCACCGAATACGTCGCCATGAATTGATCGAAGCTGCGGCCATCGGGCAGACGGGCAAGTAGCGCTGCCGTATCGCCAGCATAAGGAATGACGAGGACCGGAACCTCGAGTTTTGCTGCAACGGCAATGACCTTGTCGGCGACATCCTGGCGCTTTCCGTTGTACCAATAGCCATCACAGGTAACGAACAGCTTAGGCTCGATCTGGCCGAAACGATCGAGCACACCCTGATCGCCAAAATCCGGCGAGCATGACGACCAGATGCCGCCAAGCGAGGTGACAGCGAGCATCAGCGCCACCGTCTCCGGCATGTTCGGCATCATGGCGGCGACACGGTCACCCTCGCCGATGCCCATGGCCGATAGCCCCTGCTGAAGGCGCGAGACGGTGGCCGTCAGGCGCGACCAGGACCAACGGTCGGAAACTTTGTTTTCCCCTCGGAAGATCAAAGCATCACCGTCGCTGGCATGGGCCAGCAGGTTCTCGGCAAAATTCAGCTTCGCGTCGGGAAAGAAGCGCGCCTTCAGCATGTTCTCGCCGTTGGCCAGCGCGACATCACCTTTCTCGCCAAGCACACCGCAATAGTCCCACACGGCCGACCAGAACGCGGCACGGTCCTCGACCGACCAGCGATAGAACTGATCATAATCGCCAAAAGCGAGACCCTGTCGCTCGCCACACCACTGCATGAACCGGGTGAGCGGATTGGCAGCCTTGAAGGCTTCCGACGGTGTCCAAAGGGCTGATTGTGCGATCATTCTGGTCCTCCTCGAATAATGTTTGCCTATAACATGCGGCACTGCAATACAAAGATGCGACGGAGGTCGCATACGAGACCAAATGTTTGCACCCTCAGGGGAATTCCTATATCGCGACGGAAGCTCGACCAGATTTTGGGAATACAAGCGGGCATGACCCAAACATCACGCAACAGCCAATCTGATAGCGCGGCGCCCAAACGGCAAGCCAGCCGTCGCAAACGCGTGGTCTCGCTCGGCCTTTTGCTTGCGGCATGTGCTGCTATCCTGTTTGTCGCGCTGCGCCTTGCAGCCCCCCACCTCATCTCAAATTCACTCGTGCGATCGGCGATTGCTTCTTCTATCGCCGATTGGGCCGGGCACGAGGTGACGATCGAGGATGTCTCGATGCTCCGCTTCTGGCCGGAACCAGAGGTGACGCTGTCCGGCGTCCGCGTGAGCCGAAATGTCGACGGGGTGCAGGAAACGCTGATCGAGGTACCCGAGTTTTCTGCCGGTTTCAGTCTGCTCTCTGCATTGCGCGGGACGCCGGATTTCAACGGTTTCCGTCTTGAGCGCCCGCGCATCCGGATCGAGCGCAAACCGGATGGTCGCCTCGACTGGAGCAATGAGGGTCTGCTCAGCGAAGCGGTTCGCGTCGCACTCTCACAAGCGCCCGCATCCTCCACGGCCAGCGAAGCCCTGAACGCGGATATCGGCTCCGTCGCGATTGTCGACGGCGAAATCACACTCGTCGACCAGACCAGCGGAACGGCGGTGGTTGCCAGCGACCTCGACGCATCCGTAGACTGGCGAACGCTTTCTGCGCCGCTCTCCGGTGAGGCAACGTTCAATCTCAACGGTCGCCCGGTCGAGCTGTCTCTTCAGACCCCGACCCCGCTTCTGTTGATCGGCGGCGCCGAAAGCGAGATCGAGCTTGCGGGCACCGTCCCCGGATTCTCGGGGACGCTGAAGGGATTGGCCAGCCTTGGGGACGGCGTCAGCTCCGGCGCTGTCGATCTGAGGGTCGCCGACATGGCGCTTGCCACGGCATCGCTCGGGCTCCGTGTTGCGGGAACCGAGCGCTGGCAGACGGCTTCGCTCAAAGCACAGCTGACCAACGCGGACCAGGAGCTGCGGTTCGAGGATCTGGTTCTGACGATCAACGACATCCAGGGCGATGGCATTCTGACCCTCAGCCGGCAGGCACAATCGAAACCGCTTCTCAGCGGAACACTTGCGCTCGATCATCTTGAGCTCAGCGATCTGCTGCAGGGCCTGTCAATCGAGGTCGGCGACAGGGCCAATGTCCGGCTGCCGAGTGTGACGCGCTGGGTCGATATCGACATGCGCCTCTCGGCGGCAACGGCCGCTTTTTCAGGGTTTCCGATCGCCGATCTGGGCGCAAGCCTCGTTGGCCGGGGGGACTCGCTCAAGCTCGTGATCGGTGACACCCGCTTCTTGGGCGGCACGCTTTCTGCGCGCCTCACCGGCGCTGGCGAAGGCTTCCACAAGGGTGCGGAATTTGCTGTTGCCATGGATCGGGTTGATCTCGGCGCTCTGATGTCCGGCCTTGCCATCAACGGCCCGACACTCAAAGGAACAGGGTCTGTCCGGCTCGCAGCCTCTCTGGTCGGGACCGGCTGGCAAAGAAACATCGAGGCCATGTCCGGTACGCTCGAGATCACCGCCGACAGCGGTGAAATCGTCGGGTTCGATGCGAGCGGGCTTCGTCAGCTGTCGACGGACCGTGCCTACTTCCAGCTGAGTGCCGCCGGGCGAAAGAGTTTCGAATACGAAACACTCGATACGGCTGTGCGCTTTTCGGATGGCACGGCGGAGGTCACCAAAGGTCAGATCACCGGGGAGCGCGAAACGCTTACGCTGACGGGCATCGTGCCCTACAGCCGCCAGGCACTTGCACTCTCGGGGAAACTTGCACCGAACAGCGGCGAGAGCGCTACTCCACCGCTGCGCTTCTTCATCGGTGGTGCCTGGAGTGATCCTGTTATTTCTCCCATTCCGCCGGTCCCGACGCCAGGGCAATAAAGGTCCGGTCCAGGCCGATCACACACATTCCATTCGCCCATCCTCATACTAGAATGGGACGAATCGAA
>JAIXSF010000213.1 GCA_027484835.1 Rhizobiaceae bacterium
ACCTTCGGATCTGCGGGGATATCCGCATCCTCGGGGATGACGATCGACAGCGGATTGCCGGCAAACTGCGCCCGCACGATCTTCTGACGGCCGATATCCTCGACCTTGGCGACGGTCACGGGCATGCCTTCTCGTCCGAGACGCAGGAATTCGGGACGGATGCCGAGCTCGATCTTGCTCTGTCCGGAGAGCTTGGGGGTGCCCGGCAGGTTCACCGTCTGGTCGCCAACGATTGCCGTTGCGCCATTCACCTTGACCGGCATGACGTTCATGCCCGGCGAGCCGATGAAATAGCCGACAAAGGTGTGGGTCGGACGCTCGAAAAGTTCGGCCGGTGTGCCGATCTGGACGATCTGGCCGTCATACATGACGACGACCTTATCGGCGAAGGTCAGGGCCTCGGTCTGGTCATGGGTGACGTAGACCATGGTGAAGCCTGACTGGCGATGCAGCCGCTTCAGCTGTGAGCGGAGCACCCACTTCATGTGCGGGTCGATGACGGTGAGCGGTTCATCGAAAAGAATGGCGTTGACGTCGGAGCGGACGAGGCCGCGGCCGAGCGAGATCTTCTGCTTCTGGTCTGCGGTGAGGCCCTGGGCGCGCTTTCTCGCCATGGGCTGCAGGTCGATCATGTCGAGGATCTCGTTGACCCTCTTGTTGACCTGATCTTCCGGAACATGGCGGTTGCGCAGCGGGAAAGCCAGATTGTCGTAGACGGTCATAGTGTCGTAGACGACCGGAAACTGGAAGACCTGGGCAATGTTGCGAGCAGCCGTCGGCAGGTTGGTCACGTCCACGCCGTCGAACTCGATCCGGCCATCCGACGGATGGATCAGGCCGGAGATGATGTTGAGCAAGGTGGTCTTGCCGCAGCCGGACGGTCCGAGCAGCGCATAGGCACCGCCGTCGTCCCATTCGTGATGGACTTCCTTGAGAGCGTAGTCGCCAGCCGCACGGGCTGCGGGCGAGTAGGCGTGGCGGATATGATCGAGGTTGATGCGTGCCATGACGTTGCTCCTCACGCGGCCATTTCGGCCGGCGCGCCGAGCGCCTTGCCGTCGGCGCCGAACGCCATCAGGTGACGGGTATCGATATAGACGTCGATCTCTCGGTCGGGATCGATGTCGTGAATGCCGTGCGCCAGGCAAACCCAACGGGCATTTTCGTATTCGACGTGAATGAAGCTTTCGGAGCCGGCGATTTCCGATACCAGCGTGCGAGAACGCATCGGCAAGGCCGAGGGCAATTCCGTCAGCGACAGATGGTGCGGATGGAAGGCCACCGTCATGGGACCATCGGGTATGCCAGCGAGATGGGTCGGCACGCCGAGGACAGGCTTACCGTTCAGGTCGAAATTCGCGCCGCGCTTGACCAGTGCAATGGTGTTCAGCGGCGGATCAGCGAAGGTGCGGGCGGCAAGCAGATCAAGCGGGCGACGATAGACATTGATCGTTTCGCCGAACTGCGTGATCCGGCCTTCGCTGAGCGTTGCCGTGTTGCCGCCCAGAAGCAGGGCTTCGGAGGGTTCGGTCGTCGCGTAGACGAAGATCGCGCCGGACTCGGCGAAGATCTTCGGCAGCTCTTCGCGCAGTTCCTCACGCAGCTTGTAGTCGAGGTTGGCAAGCGGCTCGTCGAGAAGGACAAGCGTCGCTTTCTTGACGATGGCACGGGCAAGCGCCGTGCGCTGTTGCTGGCCACCGGACAGATTGAGCGGGGTGCGTTCGAGATAGGGCGTCAGCCGCAGCAGGTCTGCCGCCTTGCGCACTTCGCGATCAATGGTGGCTGAATCCTTGCCGGTTACGCGCATCGGCGAGGCAATGTTCTCGTAAACGGTCAGGGCCGGGTAGTTGATGAACTGCTGGTAGACCATCGCGACATTGCGCTTCTGGACCGGCATGCCGGTGACGTCCTGACCGTCGAAATGGATGGTGCCCGACGTCGGCTTGTCGAGACCCGCCATCAGGCGCATCAGGGATGTCTTGCCCGAAAGGGTGGGCCCGAGCAGGACGTTCAGCGTACCCCGCTGCAACGTCAGGTCGGTCGGGTGAATGTGATATTCACCTCCCGCCATCTTCGAGACTTTACGCAGTTCCAACATATGTCCTCGGGCCTCCTCCAAACCGTCGGTCTTCATCAGTGGGATGGGCGATCAGGCCGCCGCCAGCATCCCCAGATAGGCATCCAGCCCCTTCGCCTCCTCGGGCGTCAGGAAAAGACCCTGTTTCGTTCGGCGCCACAGCACGTCTTCGGCCGTGACCGCCCATTCTTGCTCGACCAGCCAGCGGACTTCCGCTTCGTAGAGCGTACCGCCGAAGCGCCGGCCGAGATCAGCATTCGACCGGGCCGAGCCCAGGATCGATTTCGAGTCCGTCCCGTAGCAGCGGATCAGGCGCTCGGCGTGTCCACGCTCCAGGAAGGGATAGGCCTTCAGGAGATCCGCAACGGTCGCTTCGAAGGCAGTTGCCGCGAAGTCGCCACCCGGCAGACGGCTTCCGGCTGTCCAGGGCGTACCCTTCTCGCCGATCGATTCGCCGATCTTTTCCAGCGCATGTTCGGCGAGACGCCGATAGGTCGTGAGCTTGCCGCCAAAGACGTTGAGCAGGGGCGCATCGCCGCTGTTGCCCTCGATCTTCAGAACGTAATCACGCGTTGCTTCCTGTGCCTTGGAGGCACCATCGTCAAAGAGCGGGCGGACGGCGGAATAGCTCCACACGATATCGTCAGGGCGCACCGGTTCCTGGAAGTATTCGCTGGCGGCGTCGCAGAGGTAGTTCACCTCCTCGGGGCTGATGCGAACATCCTTCGGATCTTCGGTATAGTCGCGGTCGGTCGTGCCGATCAGCGTGAATTCGCCTTCGTAGGGGATGGCGAAGATGATCCGGTTGTCGGGATTCTGGAAGAAGTAGGCGCGCGGATCGGTGAACTTCTTGCGAACAATGATGTGGCTGCCCTGCACAAGGCGGACATTATGCACGTTGTTGCGACCGAAGGCGCCGGCCAGCACCTGGTCGACCCACGGGCCTGCAGCATTGACCAGCATACGCGCCTTGTGGGTCACAACCGAGCCGTCACGCTGCGACTTCGTCGTGACGACCCAGTGACCGTCTTCGCGATGGGCAGACACAACGCGGTTGCGGCTCAGGATGTTTGCGCCACGGATCTGCGCGTCACGGGCATTGAGGACGACCATGCGGGCGTCGTCGACCCAGCCGTCGGAATATTCGAACGCCTTCGAGAAGACCGGCTTCAGCGGCTTGCCCGCGGGATCGCGGCGCAAGTCGAGGGTCTTCGTCGCCGGCAGCAGCTTGCGCCCTCCGAGGTTGTCATAGAGGAACAGACCCAAGCGGATGAGCCAGGCGGGACGGATGCCGCCCTTCTGGAATGGCAGGACGAAACGCAGCGGCCAGATCACATGCGGCGCCATCGCCCACAGCACTTCACGCTCCATCAGCGCTTCGCGCACCAAGCGGAATTCGTAATGCTCGAGGTAGCGCAGACCGCCATGGATCAGCTTGGTGGCACCGGAGGACGTACCGGAAGCGAAGTCGTTCATTTCAGCCAGGGCGACCGAATACCCGCGACCAGCAGCGTCACGGGCGATCCCGCATCCGTTGATTCCGCCGCCGATCACAAAGAGATCGTAGATTGGCTGCCCCGACATTGTTCCTCCACATGTTCGCACCTGCAGCATTTGCTGCTATTGCGAAAGCATGAATATATTTTTCGAAATTTAAACGAATGTCAAACGAAACTTATTCCGCGGGTGAATTGCCGTTGATCGCTGCTGTTTCGATGATGCGAACATCCTGCTCAGCGCAGATGGCGCGAATGCTGTCGGAAGGACAGTGGTCGGTGATAAAGGTCTGAACCTGCGAGATATGGCCTATGCGGACCGGTGCGGTCCGTTCGAACTTCGAGGCGTCCGAGACGAGAATGACGTGACGCGCATTGGCGATGATTGCCTGGGCGACTTTCACTTCGCGAAAATCGAAATCGAGCAGTGCGCCATCCGGATCGATGGCGGAGACGCCGATGACGGCGAAATCCACCTTGAACTGTCGGATGAAGTCCACGGCTGCTTCGCCGACGATACCGCCGTCCGACCCACGCACGACACCACCGGCAATGACCACCTCGATCGAGGGGAAAACTCGCAAACGATTGGCAACATTGATGTTATTGGTGATGACCATCAATTCCTTGTGGTCGACCAGCGCGTCGCCGACGGCTTCCGTCGTGGTGCCAATGTTGATGAAGAGAGAGGAATTGTCCGGGATCAATTCGGCGGCAGCGCGGCCGATCGCCTGTTTCTCCGTTGCGGCCATGGAACGGCGCGCTTCGTATTTAACATTTTCGTTTCCGCTCGGGAAAACGGCGCCGCCATGGATGCGATTGAGCGCGCGAGCATCACACAGGTCATTCAAATCCTTGCGGATTGTCTGAGGCGTGACTGCAAATCGCGCCGCGAGTTCATCCACCAGAACACGGCCCTGCTCCTTGGCCAGGGCCATGATTTCCGCCTGTCTCGCCGAAAACATCATCTCGGCCCCTCCCCTTTTCGTTTTTCTTCAATCTAGGCGAAAACGAAACAGGAGCAATAGCCGATTCTGAAACTAGCGACGGCGAAGAAGCAGAATGAAAGCGAGGCCCCCGGCAAGCCCGGTGATCACCCCGATCGGCATATCCTCCGGGGCCATGACGGTGCGGGAGACAATGTCGGCCAGGATGAGGATGACGGCGCCCGCGAGCGCGGAAAGCGGAATGACGCGGATGTTGTCGCTGCCCGCCGTCAGTCGCACGAAATGCGGGACGAGCAGACCAACGAAACCGATGGCGCCGGAAAAGGCGACCATGACACCCGTCAGCAGCGCCGTGACAACAAAGAGTTCGGCGCGGAAACGCGCGACCGGCACGCCGAGGGTCGCTGCCGTCTCGTCTCCCATGGCCATCGCGTTGATCTCGCGCGCGCGGATGACGAGGAACGTCAGACAAGCCACCAGCACCAGAGCCGGATAGAAAAGATGCGACCACTGGGCGAGACCAAAGCCGCCCAACATCCAGAAGACCACCGTATGGGCGGCTCTCGGATCGCCAAAGAAAATCGCCAGATTGCCAAGGGACGTCGCGATGAACGCAATCGCCACGCCCGAGAGGACGAGGCGATCGGCGGCAGCGCCGGTAAAGCGCGTGACGGCAATGACCGCAAGTGTTGCGAGGAGCGATCCGCCGAACGCAAAAAGCGGGACCGTGACGAGACCGAAGATCAGACCGGTGTGAAGCAGCGCGATGATCGCGCCCAAAGCGCCACCCGAGGAGACCCCGAGCAGATGCGGATCGGCCAGGGGATTGCGGGTCACGGATTGCAGGACGGCACCGACGGTCGCCAATCCGGCGCCGACCAGGCCAGCCAGGATGACGCGCGGGAAACGAACGTCCCAGACAATGCTTTCACGTCCTGCCGACCAGGTCGTCTCGAAGGTTCCGGGCGCAAGTTTGTTGACCAGGATGGACCAGACGGTCTCCACCGGGATGGCTGCCGAGCCCAATGACACGCCAGCCGTGACGCACAGGGCAAGGAGCAGAAAAGCCAGCCCAGCCCACAAAAACAATCGACCCTGCATCATGCTGCCTTGCGTATGTCCTGCCAGGCGGGACCGTAATGCGGCCCCGCCATGGACCCGTTACATGTTGCGCGGATGGAAAGCCTTGGCGAGGCGATCGATTGCCTGGACGTTGCGCGGTCCGGGGGTGGCCTCGACATATTCCAGAACGACGAAGCGATCCTGCTTGACCGCATCGAGGTTCTTGAAGGCCGGGTTTTCCTTCATGAAGGCGATCTTCTGCTCGGCGGTCACATCACCATAGTTGACGATGACGACGACTTCCGGATTGCGCTCGATGACCGGCTCCCAGGAGACTTCGGTCCAGCTCTTCTCAACGTCTTCCATGATGTTGACGCCGCCTGCCGCCTCGATCATGGCCGTCGGGATGCCGAAGCGGCCGGAGGTGAAGGGCTTTTCGGTACCTGAGTCATAGACGAAGACGCGCACGGGCTTTTCGATCCCGCCAATGCGGGTGGTGATATCGTCGAGCTGCTTGCGATAACCTGCCACCAGCGTTTCGGCACGATCCTCGACGCCGAAAATCTTGCCGAGGTTCTGAAGGTCGACGAACATGTCATTCATCGTCGGCTTGTTCTTGGCCATGATGTGAATGCAGGATTCGGTGAGCTCATAGACCTTGATCTTGAAGGGCTCGAGTGTCTCCGGGGTCACCTCGCCACCGACCTTCATGCCGTAGTTCCAGCCGGCGAAAAAGAAGTCTGCATCGGCGTTGAGCAGCACTTCCTTGGTCGGGTATTTTGGCGACAATTCGGGCAGTTCCTTTACGCCTTCGCGCAGGCCGGCATCCAGCGTTTTCCAGCCAGAGATGCCCGTGTAACCGACCATGCGATCCTGCAGCTTCAGGGCCAGCATCATCTCGGTCAGATTGACGTCATTTGAGATCGCGCGCTCAGGTGCTGCATCGAAGGTTACATCGCGATTGCAGCTCTTCACCGTCACCGGATAGGCCAATGCGGATGATGCAGCGAAGACCGAAGCAAGGAGCGTGGTGGTCAAAAGGAGGCGGGTGGCCATGAAATAGGTCCTTCCAAAATCAGTTCAGGGCAAGAGAAAAGGAAAAGCGGTGCGAGCCATGGCCTTCCGCCTGCTGGCGGGCGGCCATCACGCCAAAGGTCCCGGCGAGCGCCTGTTCCGTGAGGACTGTCTCCGGCGCGCCGAATGCACTCATCCGACCGCCATGCATCAGCGCGACATGGGAGGCGAATTCGGCTGCGAGATTGATGTCGTGCAGCGTGGTGATGATCGTGAGGTTCAAGGCGCCAAGCAGATCTAGGATTTCGAGCTGGTGGCGGATATCGAGATGGTTGGTGGGTTCATCGAGGATGAGGATCTCGGGCTTCTGGGCGAGTGCACGGGCGACGAGAACGCGCTGCTTTTCGCCGCCCGAGAGCGTCGAGAACTGGCGGTTCGCCAGACGCAGAAGATCGAGATGGTCGAGCGCATGTTCGGCTTCGGCCCGGTCCAGATCACTCCATCCTGCAAGTCCTTCGCGCCAGGGAACCCGGCCCATCATGACCACATCTCGAACGGTGAAGGGAAAGTCTCCCGGCATTTCCTGGAGCACGACGGCGATCCGACGGGCGACCTGGCGGGCATTCAGCTGCCAGATGTCCTGCCCGTCGATTTCGACGCGCCCTTCGAGCGGCGAGACACCGCGATAGAGGCAGCGCAGCAACGTCGTCTTGCCGGCGCCGTTCGGACCGACGATCGCCAGCCGATCTCCGGCCGACAGGGCGAAAGAGACGTTGCGGACGAGAAACTGTGACGGTTTCGGACCCCAGCCGATATCGGTCACACGGATAGGGCACCCCTTGCTGCTGCAGCTCATGATCGAACCTCGGCAGGGCAGGAAATGCCAGCGATCATGCGACACACATGAAGGATGGTCAGCCTTTTCGGCTCATGGTGTGGAAGGAAATGCATGCCAGTCCTCCGCAGGATTTCTCCGGAGGCAAAATGGCATGTGTTCAGCGCGCCAGACGGCGCAGCGCAGAAGCCAGTGCGTATCCATCGGAACACCCCGTCCGCTTCGGTTTCAACACTTGACGGCAGGTCTCCTGGCTCGCGGATATACGCCGTTCCATCTGCCTTCCCACGGTGACCCGCAGTGGCCCGGCGCTCACGCGCCGCGAGAATGGACAGCAATCCGCTTACAGTTGCGGGGGCAGCCACGGTCTTGGTCCCTATTGGGTCTTCCGCACCGTGTTCCCTATTAATCCCCTCGGAGTCATCCGGGTGGGGAACCGTCAGCTTCTTGCATAGGACCTGCAGACCGCAGCGGTCAAGCCTCGATCTTGATTCGTAATGTAATATCGTAACAACTATCGACTGATCTTTCATTTGTCTACACCCGATCCGGCCCCGACTACGCCCTGCGAACTCCCCGAGGCGAAGGCCCATTGAAAATTCGTGTTCCGCCGATGGAACAAAGTGCAGGGCCGACAGTTGATGGAACAAATCGCAAGTTTCCTCCCAACCTCCCCCGGTTGCCCAGATGGGCGCCCACCTGAGCCCCGCTTCGGCGGGGTTTTCTTTTGTGGTCGGCCGCGGCTCGCGCCCCTGCCCTGAAAAGCTCCAGCGCTGCAACCACCATCGACGGCACTGTCTTTCACCGCGTGCCTACCGATGACGAGCCCCGGTACTTCATTTCCGCCTTCACCCGCTTTCGATCTGCCACGCGAGATCACCGGATTTGACAGGACCCGGCAAAATTGGCAGCAGTGTTCCAGACGGAGGGGAGACTGAATGGCACGGCGTGGCGAGGGGCAAACGAGACTGGACGACGCGGCGCGAGCCGGTTGGCTCTATTATGTTGCGGGTCGAACGCAGGACGAAATCGCCTCGTCCATGGGAATTTCCCGCCAAAGCGCACAACGCCTCGTCTCGCTTTCGGTCGCCGAGAAACTGATCAAGGTGCGTCTGGACCACCCGATTGCCGCCTGCCTGGAGCTCGGCGAAGCACTGAAACGCCGTTTCGGGCTCAAAGAGGTCGAGATCGTTCCAACGGATCCGACCGCTGAATCGGCCACGGTCGGGGTCGCGGAAGCGGGTGCGGCGCAGCTCGAGCGCTGGCTGAAGCAGCCAGATCCGCTTGTGATCGCCATGGGAACGGGTCGAACGCTGCGTGCGATGATCGATCAGCTGTCGCCGATGGACTGCCCCCAGCACAAGATCGTCTCGCTGACCGGCAATATCAGCCCCGATGGGTCCGCCGCCTATTTCAACGTCATCTTCTCCATGGCCGATGCCATCAAGGCACCGCATTTCCCCATGCCGCTCCCTGTTATCGTGTCGTCTCCGGCGGAGAAGCAACTGCTGCACGAGCAGCCGCTGGTCGCGCCAACAATCGCACTCGGTCAGCGCTCGGACGTCACCTTTGTCGGTATCGGCGAGATGAACATGAATGCGCCGCTTCTGGTCGACGGGTTCCTGAAACCGGCGGAGATGGAAGATCTTCTTCAAGCCGGCGCCAAGGGCGAAATCTGCGGCTGGATCTTCGGGGAAGACGGCAAGCTGCTCGAACATCCGGTCAACGAACGGGTCGCCAGCCTCGAGATTCCCTCGCGCGAGACATCCACGGTGATCGGTCTCGCCCGAGGCCGACGCAAACATCCGGCAATCCTGGCTGCCGTTCGCGGTGGACATCTGAACGGCTTGATCACGGACGAAGAGGCCGCCCGCAGCCTGCTGGCCAGCTGAGCGTTTTAGAATTTTTCGCTGACTATTGAACTGCTTAACCCGACAATGCCGCATTGCAGCATTGAATTCGGATTGACACTTTGCGGCCTTTAGGTGAGTAATTGCCCATGAGCACAGCATATGCTCATTTTTCTTCTGGGAGGAAGACATGAACTTGAAGACGATTTTGCTGGGCGCCTGCTCAGCGCTGGCGCTTGCCGGCATGGCCTCGGCCGAAACCCTCACGATCGCGACCGTCAACAACGGCGACATGATCCGTATGCAGGGCCTGACCTCGGAATTCACCTCCAAGAATCCCGACATCCAGGTCGAATGGGTGACCCTTGAGGAAAACGTCCTGCGCGAACGCGTAACGACTGACATCGCCACCAAGGGTGGCCAGTACGACATCATGACGATCGGCACCTACGAAGTTCCGATCTGGGCCAAGCAGGGCTGGCTGCTGCCGCTCGACAATCTCGGCGCTGACTACGACGTCGACGATCTGCTGCCCGCGATCCGCTCCGGCCTCACCGGCGACGACGGCAAGCTCTATGCCGCACCGTTCTACGGCGAAAGCTCGATGGTCATGTACCGCAAGGACCTGATCGAAAAGGCCGGGCTCACCATGCCCGACGCCCCGACCTGGGACTTCATCGCTGACGCTGCCCGCAAGATGACGGACCGCGCCAACGACATCAACGGCATCTGCCTTCGCGGCAAGGCCGGCTGGGGCGAGAACATGGCCTTCCTGACGGCCACCTCGAACGCCTTCGGTGCCCGCTGGTTCGACGAAAACTGGAAGCCGCAGTTCGACCAGCCGGAGTGGAAGAACACGCTCGACTTCTACGTCAAGCTGATGAACGACGCCGGCCCGCAGGGCGCGTCCTCGAACGGCTTCAACGAAAACCTCGCGCTGTTCCAGCAGGGCAAGTGCGGCATGTGGATCGATGCCACCGTCGCTGCTTCCTTCGTCACCAATCCGAAGG
>JAIXSF010000042.1 GCA_027484835.1 Rhizobiaceae bacterium
GATCTTGATCGAGGCAAGTTTGCCGAAGCCGGTATTAATGCCATAAACCGGCTCATTGCCGGCGGCGATTTCCGCAATCCGTACGGCCGTCTTCTCGATGCCGGCGTCGAAGCTGCGGTCGAGCACGGCACTTTCGCCGCTCCAGTAGATCTGCGCCAGTTCGGCGAGAGAGACGCGGCCGGGGTGAAGCGTAATGGTCACGACAGAATTCCTTTGGTGATGTGGCCGTTCCAGATGCGCTGATGCAGCGGATTGAACCCGATGCGGTAGACGAGTTCCGCCGGGCTCTCGACCGACCAGATGGCAAGATCGGCCTGCTTGCCGACCTCGATGGTGCCGACCGTGTCGAGACGCCCGAGCGCGCGGGCGGCATTGCGGGTTACGCCGAGAAGGCATTCCTCGACCGTCATGTGAAACAGCGTGGCCGCCATGTTCATCGTCAGCAGCAGGGAGGTGAGCGGCGAGGTGCCGGGATTGCAGTCGGTGGCCAGCGCCATGGCCGTTCCATGTTTGCGGAACAGATCGATCGGCGGCTTCTTCGTCTCGCGGATGAAGTAATAGGCGCCGGGCAGCAGCACCGCGACGGTTCCGGCCCGGGTCATCGCAGCAGCACCGTCCACATCGGTGTATTCGAGATGGTCAGCCGATAACCCTTGGTACTCGGCCGCCAGCGCTGCCCCATGGAGGTTCGACAGCTGGTCGGCATGCAGTTTCACCGGCAGTCGAAGCGACCTTGCCGCATCGAAGACAAGCCGCATTTCATCGGGCGAGAAGGCGATGCCCTCGCAAAAGCCGTCCACTGCGTCGACCAGCCCCTCCGCGTGTGCCGCCTTCAGACCCGGCAGAACGATCTCTTCGATGAAGTCGCGATTGCGTCCCTTGTAGTCGGCAGGCGTTGCGTGCGCCCCGAGATAGGTCGTGGTAACTGAAACTCGGCGCTCGTCTCCCAGCTCACGCGCTGCCCGCAGCATCTTGAGTTCATCTTCGACGGTCAGCCCATAGCCGGACTTGACCTCGACGGTCGTCACGCCCTCGGAGATCAGCGCATCGAGCCGGGGAAGCGTTTGCGAGACAAGTTCCGCCTCGCTCGCCTCCCGCACCTGGCGCACCGACGAGACGATGCCGCCACCGGCCCGTGCGATTTCCTCGTACGAGGCGCCCGCAAGGCGCATCTCGAATTCACGTGCCCGATTGCCGGCATGCACCAGATGCGTATGGCAATCGATGAGGCCCGGCGTCATCCAGCGCCCCTCGCAGTCGATCACCTCGGTGCTACCGGGGACCGCGATCTCGTCCGCCTCTCCGACGGCAACGATCCGTCCGTCCTCGATCACCACCCTGCCATTCTCGATCACGCCGAGCCCGGGCCGGTCGGGCGACATGGTCGCCAGTCGCGCATTGGTGAGGATAGTCGTCATGCGCCCTCGCTCTCGGACCAGGCGGCCGTCGTCTTCAGGAGTGTCCGGATCTGCTGGATGTCGCCGTTCAGGGGCCGGTCGTCCCAGTAGAAGGGCACCGCATGGCGGATCCGCCCATAGATCCGTTGGGTCATCGCAGCCTTAGCCGCCTTGGAAGACTGCAGGTCATGGGCCTGTGCGGCGGCGGTGAGTTCAATGGCGAGCACCGTCTCGAGATTGTCGAGGATGGCGAGCGCTTTGGCCGCAGCCGGCGTCGCATGGGTCAGAATGTCTTCCTGCAGGCCGGATGTAATGCCACCGTCAAGGCTTGCCGGCATCGCCAGCCGGCGGTTTTCCGCCACCAGTGCTGCCGCAGTATACTGGATGATCATGAAGCCGGATTCGACGCCGCTACCCGAGGCGAGGAAAGCCGGCAGGCCGCTCACCAGCGGGTTGACCAGCCGGTCGATCCGCCGCTCGGAAATGGCGGCCAGTTCGGCTGCGGCCGTCGCCAGATGATCCAGCGCAAGCCCGAGGGCGGCACCGACCGCATGCGCCTGCGAATGCACTTTCGGGTCCTGAGGCGAGCCGCTGACGGCGGGATTGTCGGTGACGCTCGCCAGCTCCCGATCCACGACCGCACGCGCCTCCACGAGCGCATCGCGCACCGCGCCATGCACGTGCGGCACGGCCCTGAGGCTGAGCGGATCCTGCGTCCGCTTGCCCGCAGATTCCGCCAGAAGCGCGCTTCCAGCCAGCAATGTCCGCAGGTTTTTTCCGACCTGCTGCAGGCCATCGGACTTCCGCAGGGAAAGCGGCATTTCCGCAAATGGGTCTGTCTGCGCGCCGAGGTTCTCATAACTCATTGCGGCGGACGCATCCGCCCAGTCGACGAGATGCGCGAGCCTAACAACCGCAAGCGAGGCAAGGCCTGTGGCGCAGGGTGTGCCGTTGATCAGGCTCAGACCTTCCTTGGCCTGGAGCACCAGCGGCTTCAGACCGAGCGTTGCCAGCGCGTCTGCGCCCGACACTCGCTTGCCGTCATGACGGCATTCGCCGGACCCGATCAGGACCAGCCCGATGGCTGCGCCATGCGTCAGGTAACCGACCGAACCCCTCGACGGGATGACCGGAAGCATTTTGTTGTTCAGGAGGTCGATGAGCGTCTCGACGACCTCAAGCCGGATGCCCGAATAGCCATGGGCGAAATTGGCGATCTGAGCCGCCATGATGGCACGTGTTTCGACCCGCCCGAGCGGTTCGCCCATGCCACAGGAATGGCTGAACAGCAGATTGCGGGAGAGTGATGCCTGCTCCTCACGATCGATGACCACGTCGCAGAGCGCGCCGACGCCGGTATTGATGCCATAGCCGCGGATACCCTGGTCGACCAGAGCATCGACGATCGCGCGGGCATCGAGAATCCGCTGCCGCGCCTTGTCGCTTAGGGCCAACCTTGCGCCCTCGGCAATGGCAGCGATTGCATCAGATGTCAGCACCGTATCGAGAGTGATCGTCGGCACCATCAGGCACTCCATCCGCTGAAAACAATTTGCCGGCTAAGGAAACTCATTGCAGGATCCTCGTCAGCGCACGGGCGAAGTTACTGTCGATGCGTTCCTCGGCCCGGTGGCGACCCTCCTGGACCACGAAGTCTCCACGAACCATCACGTCGCGCACGGCCTCACTGCCAAGTGCAAAGATCCAGCGGTCAAGAATCTGGTCGTTCTTGGCTGCGGAAATGAAGGGGTTAGTGCCGTCGAGGACGACAAGATCGGCGCGCGCGCCGACGCGAATGCCGCTCGTCTTGAAACCCGCAGCCTGGGCCCCGCCGGAGAGGCTGGCGTCGATCAGCGTGCGGCCGACCGAGGCTCCGGGACCGGACACAAGCCGGTTGCGGCGGCGATCTCGCAGCCGCTGCCCATATTCCAGCACACGCAGCTCCTCCGCCACGGAGGTTGCGACATGGCTGTCCGTGCCTATCCCTATGCGTCCGCCGTGGTCCATGAATTCCGTCGCGGGATAGATCCCGTCGCCGAGATTGGCTTCGGTGGCCGGGCAAAGTCCCGCGACAGCACCGGATTTCGCCAGCCGCGCGGTTTCCTCCGCCGTCATATGCGTCGCGTGGATGGCACACCAGCGCTCATCGACCGCAAATTCGTCGAGCAGATAGCTGACCGGGCGGCGACCGCTCCAGGCAAGGCAGTCCTCCACCTCCCGTTCCTGCTCGGCGACATGGATATGGATCGGTCCGCCCGTCTGTTCTGCCGAGAGCACGGCACGCATCTCACCGGGAGTGGCCGCGCGCAGCGAATGTATGGCGAGGCCGAGCTCCACGTCGGCAGCCTTGCACGCGGGTGTCAGCCGATCGAGCAGGGCGAGGAAACTGTCGATATCATGGATGAACGGCCGCTGTCCGGCATTGGGCGCAAGCCCACCGAAGCCGGAATGGGCATAGAAGACTGGCAGGTGCGTGAGACCGATCCCCGCCGTCTCTGCCGACCGCAGGATACGGCTCGACATTTCGAAGCCGTCTGATCTGCCGAGGTCGGTCAGGGCATGGTGGAAATAGTGAAATTCCACCACTTGGCCAAAGCCACCTTTCACAAGTTCACTATACAACTTCGTCGCCACGGCTTCGACATCGTCAGGCGACATCTGCCCGACCAGCCGATACATCGTCTCACGCCAGGTCCAGAAGCTGTCATCGGTCGAGCCCGCCTGCTCTGCAAGACCCGCCATGGCGCGCTGAAAAGCGTGAGAATGCAGGTTTTGCAGGGCAGGAACCACAGGTCCTGCCAGTGCAGTCGAATCCGGCCCACACACCGTCCCACGTTCGATCGAGGCAATCGAGCCATTCCGGTCAATCCCGATTGTCACATCGTTTGTCCAGCCTTCGGGCAGGAGCACATGCTCACAGAACAGACTTTGAGAAGCTCTCATCTCGAAACCTTTGCAAGTTGTATAGGCAACATGGCAGGTTCGGAGTTTTGGCGCAAGAGGGCTTGAATTCGCCGGCAGTCGAAGTCGAAAGGCACGACCGGACGATCGACCACACCCTCGCCGTCAAATGGCGCGGGAAATGACGCTCGGCTCAGAAACCCCGGGCGAGGCCAATAATGCGAGCTCGTCCCGGTGGCGCATCATCGCCTTGAGAAGAGCGTGGTCACGGGAAAGCGCTGCCTGACGGGCAGCCGAGACCGGGAAATGCGCCATGGCAAACCGCATTTGGGCTCCGGCCTCCGTTGTCGTCGGAAAGGCGCCGGCAGCGACGGCCGCATGCAGCGCGCAGCCGAGTAGCACGGCATCGCATTCCGCCGGCACGAAGACGTCGCAACCTGTTGCATCGGCGTAGAGCTGTGCCAGCAGCGGATGATCCGCGAGCCCGCCGGCCAGCAATAGCTGCCTCGGGGCACCTGCGCGTCGTGGCTGGTGGTCGAGGATATGCCTTATGCTGCAAGCCAGCGCCACGCAGCTTCGCCAGTAAAGCCTGAGCAGGGAAAGCTCGCTCCGGTCGAGATCCATGCCGGCAATGATCCCGGTCAGCAGAGGGTCGGAGACGGGTGAACGTGTTCCGTGTAAATCGGGAAGGACACTGATCGGCAGCCCGAAATCGGGGCCTTCGGCTGCCAGATGCTCGGCGATCGCATCGAGGATCGCACGGTGGCGGGCCTTGGCCGGTATGCCGCCAAAAGGATGCAGGGACACGATATGGTCGAGGAAGGCACCGGAGGCAGACTGGCCTGCTTCCGTCAGCCAGAGCTCTGCAACCGCGGCATCGCGGAACCCGCCCCAGCACCCGGTCCCGGAGATCGGTTCGCGCGAAAGCCGCACGATACAGCTCGAGGTTCCCGCAATCAGGACGGCTTCCGCAGTGAGCGGCACCTCTGGCCTGATACCCGCTGCAGTCAGGCCGAGGGTTCCGGCATAGGCATCGATCAATCCGGGCGCAACGATGCAGCCCTCGTCGAGGCCCAGTTCATCGGCGCTGATTTTTGAAAGCCTGCCGATCGCCTGCCCCGGGGGCTCCGATTGTGGGGGCAGTCCGGCCCGTTCGATCAGATCTCCAAGACCGATTTTTTTCAGATAGTCGATCGGAGGTGAGCCGGGCGCCTCGGGTGTATAGCCCCATTTCGACGCAAGCGCCGAATGGCTGCGCTTGTTCGATCCGGTCGCCCGCCAGGTCAGATAATCGCAGAGGTCGAAGATCTGTCCGCAGGCTGCCCAGAGGTCGGGTCTGTGCGTCTTCAGCCAGAGCAACTTGGGGATCTGCATCTCGACCGACAGCCGCCCGCCGAACCTTTCAAGAAGCGGATCGGCAATCGCATTGCAGAGATCGGTTTCCGCAATCGCGCGATGGTCCATCCAGAGGATGGTATCGAGGCCCGGCCTATCCTCATGTGAAATCGCAAGCGGCTTGCCGTTTCGGTCACGCACGACGAGTGAGCAGGTGGCATCAAAACCGATCGCGAGCACCGTGTGGGGTTCAACCCCGCTCTCGGCCAGTGCCGCCTTGACCGCAGCACAGACTGCCGCCCAGATCTCCTCGCTGTCCTGCTCCATATGCTTTGGCAACGGAGAATGAACGCTGATCGGAACGACACAGCGCGCCAGTTGGCGACCGCTGAGATCAAAGATCCCGGCCCGTGCGCTACCCGTGCCAACATCCACGGCCAAGAGGTGCTCACGCATCCATCAGATCTTCCGGTCTCCTCGCTCCAAGGACAAAGTGGAGCAAATTCTCCATCGCGTCAAACCGCGCATCGGCGTCGAGCCGAGCAAGGTCACGTCTGTAGCCCGCATGCTTTGCATGCGATCCGCCGGTAAAGGCGATCACCCGCATGCCTGCGGCTTGGGCTGCCGTCACCCCTGCCGGGCTGTCCTCAATCACCAGGCACTGGGCAGGCGCAACACCCATCCTGTCGGCGGCGTAGAGGAAGAGATCGGGGGCGGGTTTGCCGTTTTCCACCATCGTTGCGCTGAAGATATTCGGCGTGAAATGCGAGACGAGCCCGGTGACGGTGAGAGAGAGCTCGATCCGCTCCCGTTGGCTGGACGAGGCTACACAGCAGGCGATGCCGGCTGTTTTCAGCGCGCCGATCAGGGCGGAAACACCCTTTACCGGTTTGAGCTCGGTGCGAAACCGCGCATGCAGGACCTCCCGCATGCTGGCGAGAAAGGGAGGATCGATTGCCACGCCGAATTCATGCTGCACGACCTTGGCAAGCGAGCCAAGGCTGCGCCCCAGAAAGCGGTCGGCGGCCTCCTCGGTGGTAAGCGAAATGCCCTTTTCTGCCAGGGCAGCAACCAGCACCTGAAGAGCGATCTCCTCACTGTCAACGAGCACCCCGTCACAGTCGAAGATCACCAGACGGATTGGCTGCTTGTTCATCGTCGCTCAGCTGTGGAGAGTTCCATCAATGTACCGGCTGAGCGTAGCGGCCGTACCCGCGCTCCGCAAGCTGTCGATCGCTTCGCCAAATCGCTTCTGGAAGCGGGGATCCGCGCCGATGGAGCCGAAGATGTCGGTCATCCCGATGAAGGCGAGCGGATCGCTGCGGGACGCGATGGCGGCCGCGTGCAATCGATCTGCGCTTTGATCGTTGAAGGCGATCGCCTTGCCGCTGTCGCTCGTGCCTTCGAAGTAGCGGCACCAGAGCGCCGAGACGAGAGCGAGACCCTGGACGTCCAGCCCCTTGGCCAGGCGGTCTGCCGTCGACGGCAAGATGAATTTCGGCTGGCGGTTCGATCCGTCCTGAGCGAGCCGCGGGATCGTGTCACCGATCTTCGGGTTCGAGAAGCGGGTCTCGATCAGATTGAAGTAGTCCTGAAGACTGGTGTTCGGCACTGGGGGCACGACCGGAATGATGTCATCATTTTCCAGCTTCGCGAGGAACCCGCGGATCAATGGATTTTCCATCGACTCGTGCACGAAATGGATGTCCATCAATGCCGCCGGGTAGGCGATCGCCGCATGGCCGCCATTGAGTATCCTGAGCTTCATCAGCTCATAGGGTGCCACATCGGGTACGAAGGTCACACCCACATCTTCCAGTGCCGGCCGGCCGAGGGGAAACTTGTCCTCCAGCACCCATTGCTTGAAGCCTTCGCAGAACACCGGCCAACCGTCTTCGATGCCATAGGCGTCACGGGTCATGTCGATCTCGCGCTGACCGGTGGCGGGCGTGATGCGGTCGACCATGGCATTCGGAAAGGCGACGTTGTGGTGGATCCAGTCGGCGAATTCCGGATCGGACAATCGCGCCAGCCCGCAGACGGTGGCTTCCGTCACCTCGCCATTACCGGGGATATTGTCGCAGCACATCACCGTGAAGGCAGGAATGCCGGCTGCCTTGCGCGCCTTGAGCCCGGCGATGATCAGCCCGAAAACGGTTTTCGGTTCGGTCGGGTTTTTGGCATCCGCCACGATCGCGGGATGTGTCGGATCGAACTTGCCGGTGGCCGGATCGATGAAATAGCCACCTTCGGTGATCGTCAGCGAGACGATGCGGATATCGGGTGAAGCGAGCGTTTCTATGATCCGGTCGAAATCCGGTGCCGTGATCACGTCCAGCATCGGACCGGTGATGGTCGCGGCCGACCGGTCGAT
Source organism: Rhizobiaceae bacterium (assembly GCA_027484835.1). Classification (GTDB taxonomy): domain Bacteria; phylum Pseudomonadota; class Alphaproteobacteria; order Rhizobiales; family Rhizobiaceae; genus Allorhizobium. Next base: position 8,008 of record JAIXSF010000042.1, read on the forward strand.
GTCCTGTTCGACAACGGTCGTCAGGAAGTCCTGCGCTTTCAGCGTATCACGCATGCGCTGGTCGGATGGCATGACGCCGGCACCGATGATGCCCCAGTCGAGATCGCGACCCTTGTTGAAAAGCTCGTGCAGGTAGATCGCCATATGCGCCCGATGGAAGTTACCGACGCCGAAATGCAGAATTCCGGGACGGATGTCTTCCCGGCGATACGTGGGCAGTGAAGCACGCTCGCCGATATCATCAAGTGTTGCAAGCGAGAGTTTGATCGTCATGGGTGCATTCCTTGGCTTGGGGCCGTACGAGCCGTCAGCTCATCCAGTTTCCGCCGTCGACATTGTAGGTCTGGGCAACGATGTAATCGGCTTCAGCGGAGGCGAGGAAGATGGCCATGCCCGTGAGATCTTCCGCACGGCCCATCCGGCCAAAGGGCACTTCCGCACCCACCAGCTTCTTCTTCTCGCCCCGTGGCCGGTTTTCATATTTGGCAAACAGCGCGTCGACACCGTCCCAGTGCTCGCCGTCCACGACGCCGGGGGCAATCGCGTTGACGTTGATCCCGTGCTTGATGAGATCGAGACCTGCGGACTGTGTGAGCGAGATCACCGCTGCCTTGGTCGAACAATAGACTGCGACCAATGCCTCGCCGCGGCGACCGGCCTGGCTTGCCATATTGATGATCTTGCCGCCCTTGCCGCGCGCGATCATCGAGCGTGCCGCCGCCTGCAGCATAAAGAGCGTGCCGGCGACATTGATGGAGTAGAGCCGCTCGTAGCTTGTGCGCGTGATCTCGACGATCGGGGCAAGGTCGAAGAGGGCGGCGTTGTTGATCAGGATATCGAGACCGCCCTGACGCTCCTCGACAGCCCTGATCGCGGCATCGATCGATGCCTGATCGGTGACGTCAAGCTTGATGGCATAGGCATGAGGTCCGATTTCCTCAGCCGTCCGGCTGGCCCTGTCGACGTCGATGTCGGCAATTGCCACCGTCGCTCCCTCGCGCACATAGGCCTCCGCGAAGGCTCGACCAATGCCGCGGGCGGAGCCGGTGATCAGCGCCGATTTGCCGGTGAGACGGCCCGTCATTGTGCGAGCCCCTTGTCGTTGAACCTGTGCAGGCGGCCCAGATCGGGAGTGACATAGACGGTGTCGCCGTGCCGAACCGGGAATTCTCCGCCCGTCCGCGTTGTGATCGTCCCCACACCCTCGACCTGCACATGAAGGAAGGTATCGGAGCCGAGATGTTCGGCGACCGTGACCAGCCCGCGCCACATGCCTTCCGTGGTCGACAGCGTCACATGCTCCGGCCGGATGCCGATGGTATGTGCGCCATGGGCGGAAGCTGCCTGACCGGAAATCAGGTTCATCTTCGGCGAACCGATGAAGCCCGCGACGAAGAGATTGGCCGGGCTGCGATAGAGGTCGAGCGGCGAACCGACCTGCTCGATGCGTCCCTTGTTGAGGACGACGATCTTGTCGGCCATGGTCATGGCTTCCACCTGGTCATGGGTGACGTAGATCGAGGTTGCCTTGAGCTTCTGGTGCAGCTCGGTGATCTCCAGCCGCATGGCGACACGCAGAGCCGCGTCGAGGTTGGAGAGCGGTTCGTCGAAAAGGAAGCAGCGCGGATTGCGCACGATCGCGCGTCCGATGGCGACGCGCTGGCGCTGGCCGCCCGAGAGCTGGCCCGGCCGGCGCTCAAGGTAGTCGGTGAGGTTGAGAATACGCGCAGCCTCCTCCACCTTGCGATTGATCTCGGCCGGATCGATCTTCGCCATCTTCAGCGGAAATCCGATGTTCGAGCGCACGCTCATATGCGGATAAAGCGCGTAGGACTGGAACACCATGGCCAGCCCGCGCTGGGAGGGCGGTGTTTCTGTCTGGTCCTTGCCGTCGATCAGGATCCGTCCGCCGGTCGCATCTTCAAGACCTGCGATGAGACGCAAAAGCGTCGACTTGCCGCAGCCGGAAGGGCCGACGAAAACGACGAATTCGCCATCGTTGATTTCGAGGTCGATCCCCGGGATGACCGCATGCTCGCCGAAGGACTTGGAGAGCTGTTCGAGTTTGATGCTGCCCATGGTCGGGATTCCTTACTTGACGGCGCCGAAGGTGAGGCCGCGCACGAGTTGTTTCTGGCTGAACCAGCCCAGGATGACGATCGGCGCGATCGCCATCGTCGAGGCCGCCGAAAGCTTCGCCCAGAACAGTCCCTGCGGACTGGAGAAGGAGGCGATGAAAGCCGTCAGCGGCGCTGCATTGGTGGTGGTGAGCCGGATTGTCCAGAAGGCCTCGTTCCAGGCCAGGATGATGTTGAGGAGAAGCGTCGAGGCGATCCCCGGCAGCGCCATGGGGGTGAGCACGTGGACGATTTCGTTGAACAGCGAAGCGCCATCCATGCGCGCAGCTTCCAGGATCTCGCTCGGAATTTCGCGGAAATAGGTGTACAGCATCCACACGACGATCGGCAGGTTGATCAGCGTCAGCATGACGGTGAGGCCGATCCGGGTGTCGAGCAGGCCGAAATCGCGAAACAGCAGATAGATCGGCACCAGCACGGCAACCGCCGGCATCATCTTGGTGGACAGCATCCACATCAGGATGTCCTTGGTCCGCTTGGTCGGCGAGAACGCCATGGCCCAGGCGGCGGGAATGCCGACGATGAGCGCCAGGATCGTGGAGCCCACCGACAGGATCACCGAGTTCATGAACGGCTTGATGTAATCGCGCTGCGTCTGGACCGTCACGTAGTTTTCCAGCGTGAAAGTCGGGATCATGTCGAAGCCCTGGATCGCTTCCGTTTCCGTCTTCACGCTGGTGATTAGCGTGTAGAGGATCGGGAAGAAGATCACGAAGGCGATGCTCCACGCGAGGACCGTGAATGCGATCTTGCGGCGGGGGCTTGTGGCACGGGCCATGGTCGATCTCCTTACCGGTCCAGGTTCTTGCCCACGGCGCGCATCAGGAAGATGGCGACGAGGTTGGCGAGTACGACGGCGATGATGCCACCTGCAGAGGCTCCGCCGACGTCATAGCCGAGCAGTGCCGTGCGGTAGATGAGGAAGGCGAGGTTGGTCGAGGCATAGCCCGGGCCGCCATTGGTCGTGACCAGGATTTCCGCATAGACGCCGAGCAGGAAGATCGTCTGGATCAGGATGACGACGGTGATTGCGCGGGCGAGATGCGGCAGCGTCAGATAGACAAACTTGTCGACGAAGCGAGCGCCGTCCATTTCGGCCGCTTCCTGCTGCTCGCCATCGAGGGACTGCAGGGCGGTCAGGAGAATGAGTGTCGCGAACGGCAGCCACTGCCAGGCGACGATGATGATGATCGAGAGCAGCGGGTACTGGGCAAACCAGTCGACCGGATTAAGCCCGAGGGCGCGGTTGATGTCCGCAAGCACCCCGTAGCCCGGGTGCATGATCATGTTCTTCCAGATCAGCGCGGCAACCGGCGGCATGACGAAGAAGGGCGAAATGATGAGAATGCGGACAATACCCTGGCCGAACATCGGCTGGTCGAGCAGCATGGCAAGCAGGATGCCGCCGACGATGGTGATGAACAGCACGCCACCCACGATCAGAAGCGTATTCCAGACGGACTGGAAGAAGGCCGGGTCTGTGTAGAAATAGCGATAATTGAACAGGCCGCCGAAGCTGACATTGGCCGGGTTCAGAAGGTTGTAGTTCTGGAACGAGAACCACAGCGTCATCGCCAGCGGCACGATCATCCAGATCAACAGAAGCCCGA
>JAIXSF010000106.1 GCA_027484835.1 Rhizobiaceae bacterium
AGGCCCTCTTCCTTGTTGAGCCGCTTGATCTGCTCGAAGATACCCTTGACGATCAGCGGAGCGAGACCGAGCGACGGCTCGTCGAGGAGCAGAAGCTTCGGTCGCGACATCAAGGCACGGCCGATGGAGAGCATCTGCTGCTCGCCGCCCGACAGCGTACCGCCGCGCTGGGTCTGACGTTCCTTCAGACGGGGGAACATGGTGAAGACCTTCTCCACGTCCTCCTTGAAGTATTTCAGGTTGTCGAGGCCCGCATCCATCTGCAGGTTTTCCAGCACCGTCATGCGCGGGAAGATACGACGACCTTCCGGCGACTGCGCAATGCGGCGACGGGCAATCAGATGCGTCGGAAGGCGGGTAATGTCTTCGCCATCGAAAACCACCTGACCCGAACGCGCCTGCGGGCTGCCGCAGATGGTCATCATCAGCGTCGACTTGCCGGCACCGTTGGCACCGATCAGCGACACGATCTCGCCCTTGTGGACTTCGACGTCGACGCCGGCGAGCGCACGGATGTTGCCGTAATAGGTTTCAACCGCGGAAACCTTGAGAAGCGGTTCAGAGGACATCAGGCTTCTCCTCCGGCAATCGCTTCGACTTCGTGGATCACTTCATCCAATTCTTCATCCTCGACACCCAGATAGGCCGCGATGACCTTCGGGTCGTTCTTGACGTGATCAGGCGTGCCGTCGGAGATCTTCTGGCCATATTCCAGAACCACGACGTGGTCGGAAATCTGCATGACGACGGACATGTCGTGCTCGATCAGGAGCAGCGAGGTGCCTTCGTCGCGGATGCTGCGCAACAGGGTGTTGAGCGCCAGGGATTCCTTCGGATTAAGACCAGCCGCCGGCTCGTCCAGGCAAAGCAGCTCCGGACCGGTACACATGGCGCGGCAGATTTCCAGACGACGCTGGGCGCCGTAGGGAAGATCGCCTGCCGGGTCGTCGGCGCGGTCCGTGAGATCGGCCTTGTCCAGCCAGTAGCGTGCCTTCTCGATCGATTCCGACTCGGCCTTCTTGTAGGCCGGAAGGCCGAGCAGGCCGAGCACGGTGTAACCGGATGCCTTCATCAGCGCATTGTGCTGCGCCACCAGAAGGTTCTCGAGAACGGTCAGGCCCGAGAAGAGCCGGATGTTCTGGAAGGTACGGGCGACCTTCGCCTTCTTGGTGATTTCGAAGTCGGGCAGCCGCTCCAGGAGGTGCTTCTGACCGGACTTCTGGTTCAGCGTGATCATGCCCATGGTCGGCTTGTAGAAGCCGGTGATGCAGTTGAAGACCGTCGTCTTGCCGGCACCGTTGGGACCGATCAGCGCGGTGATCTCGCCGCGCTTGGCTTCGAAGGAGAAGTCGTTGATGGCCATCAGACCACCAAAGCGCATCGACAGATGCTCGACCTTCAGGATTGTGTCATTGCTCATTGTCGTGTTCCCGGAGATCATCAGCCGTGACCTTCCTTGGTAAAGCTGCCCGAGACGGCCTTGCGTTCCTTGAGGAAGGCCGTCGGCTCTCTGCTGCCGACGAAACCTCGCGGCTTGAACAGCATGACCACGACCATGGCGAGGCCGAAGAGGATCATGCGGTACAGTTCCGGCGTGAAGTCGGGGCCGAAGATGACCTTGAGGAACTCCATTTCACGCAGCGCTTCCGTGCCACCGATCATGACGATGGCCGCGATCGCGATACCCGTCAGCGAGCCCATGCCGCCGAGAACGACGATGGCGAGGATGACAGCGGATTCGAGGAATACGAAGCTTTCCGGCGAGACGAAGCCCTGACGAGCCGCGAAGAACGAGCCGGCAAAGCCACCGAACATCGCGCCGATCGCAAAGGCAGTCAGCTTGGTCGTGACGGTATTGATGCCGAGCGAACGGCAGGCGATCTCGTCTTCACGCAGCGCTTCCCATGCACGGCCAATCGGCATGCTGCGAAGCTTGATCGTGACATAGGCCGTGAGGCAGCACAGGGCCAGGATCACGTAGAAGAGGTAGATCTTGTAGTAGGCGGACGACATCGGAAGCCCGAAGGTCTTGGCAAAGCCGTCGGCAGACGCGTTGAACTCGATGCCGAAGAAGGTTGCCTTCGGGATGCTCGAGATACCGAAGGTGCCGCGGGTTACGTCCTGCCAGTTGATCAGCACCAGTCGGATGATTTCCCCGAAGGCGAGCGTCACGATGGCAAGGTAGTCCCCTCGCAGACGCAGGACCGGGAAGCCGAGAATGATGCCCCAGAAGGCGGCCAGGATGCCGGCGAGCGGCAGAAGCAGCCAGAAGGACAGGCCGAAATTCTGCGCGAGCAGCGCATAGGAATAGGCGCCGACCGCGTAGAAGGCCACGTAACCCAGGTCGAGCAGACCGGCGAGACCGACGACGATGTTCAGACCCCAGGCCAGCATCACGTAGATGAGGATCTGGATGCCGAAGTTGTCGACATACTTGAGCGAACCCTGCACGCCGCTGAGAGCGACAATGACAGGCGGGTAGAGGATGAGCGCGATCAGCGCGATCTTCAGGAAATGCGCCTTGAAGAAGGTCGGCTTGGCATCGATGTCGTGCACCGGCACGGCCGCCGACTTCTTTTCCTTCCGCTCGGCAAGCCACGGCGCAATAAAAGCAACCATAGCGAAGCGACCACCGGCGGCGATAGCGACGAAGATCGCGAGCAGGCCCCAGCGCGTATACCAGATCAGCTCGTTCTGCATGTTCTGATCGGTCTTGATACCGATGTACAGGCTGAACAGGCCGAGCGCGAGAAGACCGGCGAACAGGCCTTCCTTGATGGCGCGCGCCATGGTGCCGGACGAAGCGGCACCGTTTACGTTTTCATGAGTCGTCATGGGATCAAACCTTCTCGACTTCCGGACGTCCGAGGATGCCGGTGGGCTTGAAGATCAGCACGAAGGCCAGGATGGCGAAGGTCGCGACATCCTTGTAGGCGATGCTGAAATAGGCCGACCAGAGCGACTCGATGAGGCCGATCAGCAGACCGCCGAGAACGGCGCCCGGGAGCGAGCCGATACCACCGAGAACAGCAGCCGTGAAAGCCTTGACGCCAGGAATGAAGCCGTCATGGAACGAGGCGACGCCATAATACATCAGGTACATCGTACCGGCGACGGCCGCGAGTGCGGCACCCATCACGAAGGTGATCGAGATGGTGCGGTCGACGTCGACGCCGAGAAGCGCCGCCATCTTGCGGTCCTGCTCGGTGGCGCGCTGTGCACGGCCGAGCGGCGTCTTGTTGACGATGTACCAGAAGGCGGCAAGCAGCACGGCCGTGACGAGCACGATGATGACCTGCTTGACCGCAATGGTGACGTTGCCGAAATGCAGAACGTCGCTGACCAGCGGCGGGATCGGCTTGTTGCGCGGACCCTGCGCGATCTGGATGAAGTTCGACAGCACGATCGACATGCCGATCGCGGTGATCAGCGGCGCGAGGCGGAACGAACCGCGCAACGGCCGATAGGCCACACGCTCGATCGTCC
>JAIXSF010000125.1 GCA_027484835.1 Rhizobiaceae bacterium
ACGACCTCGATGCAGATGAAGATGTTCCTGACGCGTCTCGGCGAAAATGGCCGGATGATCATCACCGGCGACCCGAGCCAGGTCGACCTTCCACGTGGCGTGACGTCTGGCCTCGTGGAAGCGCTGAATGTCCTGAAGGGCGTCGAGGGTGTCTCGGTCGTGCGGTTCAAGGACACCGATGTTGTCCGTCACCCGCTCGTCGGCCGTATCGTGCAGGCCTATGATGCCAAGTACAAGGTCCAGGACGAGAGTGAGCAGAGCGAGCACTGAGCCTGCTTCGCCATGATACGATGAGCCAGTTGGATATACAGATTGCCGTCGAAGCCGACGGCTGGGCAGACGAGACAGCGCTGGAGGCCATGGCCTCTCGCGTGCTCGGTACCGCGGAAACCTATATGGCGAAAAAGGAAGGCCAGCCCTTCCCGAAACAGCCGACAGAAGTTTCCCTCGTCTTCGCCGACGATGCGATGATCCGTGAGGTAAACGCCGAATGGCGCAACAAGGACAAGCCGACGAATGTCCTCTCCTTCCCCGCTTTCTCGGTCACGCCCGGCAAGATGCCGGGGCCGATGCTGGGCGATATAATCATCGCGCGAGAGACAGTCGAGCGCGAGGCAGTCGAACTCGACAAGAGTTTCGAGGACCATCTGACGCATTTGATGGTCCACGGATTTCTGCATCTTTTCGGCTACGACCACATTGAAACCGAAGATGCAGAGAAAATGGAATCGCTGGAGACTCGCATTCTGGCGGAACTTGGCCTATCTGACCCCTATGCGGGGCAGGACCCCATCTGATAGTTTGGAACAATGACCGATTTTGCGACGAGAACGGCCCCAGAGGCCAAGGAAGGTAACGAAGGAGCGTCTTCGGACGAGGGCAGTAGTCCTTCCCGAGCGGAAAGCTCGGCACGACAATCTCCATCCTTCTGGGGCCGGCTGGCCCGAATTCTGAAGCCATCCTCATCCACGAGCCTGCGCGAGGACCTGACGGTCGCGCTGAACGCCGATGCGAGTTTGGGCGAGGCTTTCACGCCCGAAGAGCGGGCGATGCTCAACAACATTCTCCGCTTCCGTGAGGTGCGTGTCGAGGACATCATGGTTCCGCGCGTCGACATCGAGGCGGTCGATCAAAGCGTCACCATCGGCGAGTTGATGACCATTTTCGAGGTCTCCGGCCGGTCGCGTATGCCCGTTTATGCCGAGACGCTGGACGACCCGCGCGGCATGGTTCACATCCGTGATCTCCTGTCTTACGTCACCAAGCAGGCCCGCAGCCGCCGGCGTGTTCCTGCGCGTTCGGCAGCAAACGGCGCCGACAAAAACGAAAAGGCCGAGAAGACCGACAAGTCGGCCAAGCCGAAGATCGATTTCGATCTTTCGCGCATCGATCTGGGCAAGACGGTCGCTGAAGCCGGCATCATCCGCGCAATCCTCTTCGTGCCGCCCTCGATGCTGGCCTCTGACCTGATGAGCCGCATGCAGGCTGCCCGCACCCAGATGGCGCTGGTCATCGACGAATACGGTGGTACCGACGGTCTCGTCAGCCACGAAGACATCGTCGAAATGGTCATCGGCGACATCGATGACGAGCACGACGACGAAGAAGTCATGTTCAGCCGCGTTTCCGACGATATCATCATCGCCGATGCGCGTGTGGAACTCGAAGAGATCGCGGAAGCCATCGGTCCGGACTTTGATATCGCCGACCGTCTGGAGGATGTCGACACGCTGGGCGGCCTGATCTTCTCGGCGCTCGGACGCATTCCGGCCCGTGGTGAAGTCGTCCAGGCATTGGCTGGCTTCGAATTCCATATCCTCGATGCCGATCCGCGTCGCATCAAGCGCGTGCGCGTGGCCCGCAAGCGGCCGCCCGCGCGTCGTCGTCCGCCGACAAAGAGCGAGGCCGACCCGCGTAGCGAGGCCGAGGCCGAAGTGAACACCGCAGCGAAAGCCGAAGCCGTCGCCGAGCCCGCGACGGCTGCAAAGAGCAAGGCTCGACAGCCGGCCAAGCCCCGTGCGCCGAAGGCGACGGTCGCGACCACGGAGACGGCAAGCGCGCACGCTGATCCGGCCTCCCCATCGGACGATCGTCTCGCCACCTGAGACCCGTATGGATCGGCGCTGAAAATCGCGACACGGCCCCGGTTTTTTGGGAAACTGCCCGCGGTTGATTCGCGGGCACGAGGGGTGGATATGCAGGCTTTGGCAGCGAGGATCCTGCTGTTGTGGGGCGTAAGGCGAGCAGGTCTCGCGGTTCTCGCAGGAGCGATCGGGGCACTCGCCCTCCCGCCATTCGACATCTTCGCCTCGATGTTCGTGTCTTTCACCTTGCTCGTCTGGCTTCTTGATGGGGCAACGGGCAATGCCGAGACCGGCCGGGCAGGGCTGTCGTCCTCCTTCTGGACCGGATGGCTTTTCGGTTTCGGCTATTTCGTCTGCGGTCTGTGGTGGCTGGGCAATGCGCTTCTTCTCGAAGCCGATGAATTCGCCTGGGCCATCCCGCTTGCAGTGCTTGGCCTGCCGGCGGTGCTTGCGATCTTCTACGGTCTGGCGACACTCCTGGCTCGCCTGCTCTGGTCCGATGGTCTGGGGCGTATTGCAGCGCTTGCCGCAGCCTTTGGTCTAGTCGAATGGCTGCGCAGCTTTGTCGCGACGGGTTTTCCCTGGAATGCAATCGGTTATGCCGCGATGCCGGTTCCGCTGATGATGCAGTCGAGCCACGTGCTCGGCATACTCGCGGTCACCCCGCTGGCTGTCTTCGTGTTCTCTGCGCCAGCCCTTCTGGGAACGCGCCGAGGCGCCTGGATCGGTTTGCCCTTGGCGCTCGGGCTTCTTGCCGCCCATCTCGGCTATGGCGCCTACCGACTTTACGTCGCCCCCCTCCCGCCTGGCGACAAGACGATCACCGTCCGTCTCGTCCAGCCTTCGATCGATCAGTCGCAGAAACTGGAAAACACCGACCGCATCGGGATCTTCGAAAAGCATCTGGCGCTGACGGCCGCAGCAACGGAGGAGGGCAAGCCCCGACCCGACGTCGTCGTCTGGCCGGAGACCTCTGTCCCCTTCATCCTGACGGAGAATCCGGACGCACTGGTGCGCATCGGTGACGTGCTGCAGGAGGGGCAAGTTCTGATGACCGGGGCTGTGCGGGCGGAAGAACGCGGGGCAGGCCTGCCGCCGCTCTACTACAACTCCGTCTATATGATCGACGACAAGGGCCAGATCCTTGGCGCCAGCGACAAGGTGCACCTCACCCCGTTCGGTGAATACGTCCCGTTCGAAGACCTGCTGCGTCAGTTCGGTATCGAGGAACTGATCAGTCTGCCGGGCGGTTTCACGGCTGCCGCAAGCCGAACCCTTCTCAAGCTCCCCTCGGGCCTCGGGCTCTATCCGCTGATCTGCTACGAGGCGATATTCCCGGCCGAGGTGGCGCCCGATCTCGCGGGCGCAAGCATGATCCTCAACGTCACCAACGACGCCTGGTTCGGTGCGACCCCAGGCCCTTACCAGCATTTCCTCCAGGCTCGTTTGCGTGCAGTGGAAACCGGTGTTCCGCTCATACGTGTGGCCAACAACGGCATTTCGGCCGTCATTGCCCCCTCGGGTCGTATCATTGAGGGACTTTCTCTCAATGCCGTGGGTGCTGTGGATGCAACTTTTAGTGCGAAATCCGTCCCGGAACGAAGCATCTACAACCGCCAACTAAACTTTTGGTTGGTCCTGGTTTTCATGGCAATGATTGCTGCAGTTTCTAGTCTGGGTTTTATTGGGCGGACGAATTGACCAAAAACCCCTAAAATTGCATAGTGGCTGAGACCTGTAATCTGTAAGTATGCTGGAAGATCATCGACGGCGAGCACAACGTCTCGTTATGGTTTGGGGGGCATGGGGTTAAGGTCGGAACGCCAACAAATTGTCAGGACGACATTAATGATCGAGAACAAGAAGAAGCCGAACCCGATTGACATCCATGTCGGGAGCCGGATTCGCCTTCGTCGTACGATGCTGGGGATGAGCCAGGAAAAGCTGGGCGAAAGCCTTGGGATTACCTTCCAGCAGATCCAGAAATACGAGAAGGGCACTAACCGCGTTGGCGCCAGCCGCCTGCAGAACATTTCCAATATTCTGACTGTACCGGTTTCCTTCTTCTTTGAAGACGCACCGGGCGAGCAGGCATCTGGCGCCAACGGCCTGGCCGAGGCATCCAGCTCCAACTACGTGGTCGACTTCCTGTCGTCCTCCGAAGGTCTGCAGCTCAACCGCGCCTTCGTGAAGATCGGCGACGCGAAGGTCCGCCGCAAGATCGTTGATCTCGTCAAGGCATTGGCTGCCGAAGCCGACAGCGAGTAAAGCCTCGCTCCTCATCCCGATAAAGAGAGCGGCCGCAGGGTCGCTTTTTTTGTGCCCCTGGAAGGAAAAGTTTACTCACATAAAGATATATTTATGTGGTTGTGTCCTTGTCATCGCCACTCGAACTGGGTAACGATGCCGCCATCCATACTTTGAGGGGAATCCCGATGCGCGCCAACTATCTCTTCACCAGCGAATCCGTATCCGAAGGTCATCCGGACAAGGTTTGCGACCGAATTTCCGATGAAATTGTCGATCTCGTTTATCGGGAAGCGGCAAAGACCGGGGTCGATCCCTGGACCGTGCGCATCGCCTGCGAGACCCTTGCCACCACCAACCGCGTTGTCATCGCCGGCGAAGTTCGTTTGCCGCCGAGCCTGATGAAGACAGACAAGAACGGCAAGGAAGTCATCAACCCCTCGAAGTTCAAGTCTGCCGCCCGCAAGGCGATCCGCGAAATTGGCTATGAGCAGGACGGCTTCCACTGGAAGACGGCCAAGATCGACGTGCTCCTGCATTTCCAGTCCGCCCATATTGCTCAGGGCGTCGACAAGGCGGCCGATTCGAGCAACAGCGAAGGCGCTGGCGACCAGGGCATCATGTTCGGCTACGCCTGCACCGAAACGCCGGACCTGATGCCGGCACCCATTTACTACTCCCACAAGATCCTCCAGACGCTCTCCACCGCCCGCAAGAAGGGCGAGGGCGATGTCGGCAAGCTCGGCCCGGATGCAAAGAGCCAGGTCACCGTTCGTTACGTCGACGGCAAGCCGGCTGAAGCCACCTCCATCGTACTTTCCACCCAGCATCTCGATGAGAGCTGGGATTCCAAGAAGGTCCGCCAGGTCGTCGAACCCTATATCCGTGAAGCTCTCGGCGACCTGAAGATCGCAGACGACTGCAACTGGTACATCAACCCGACCGGCAAGTTCGTCATCGGCGGCCCGGATGGTGACGCCGGCCTGACCGGCCGCAAGATCATCGTCGACACCTACGGCGGTGCAGCGCCCCACGGCGGTGGTGCCTTCTCGGGCAAAGACACGACCAAGGTCGACCGCTCTGCGGCCTATGCCGCTCGCTATCTGGCAAAGAACGTCGTTGCCGCTGGTCTTGCCGATCGCTGCACGATCCAGATTTCCTACGCAATCGGCATCGCCCAGCCTCTGTCGATCTATGTCGACCTGCACGGCACCGGCAAGGTGACCGAGGACGAGGTCGAGGCCGCGATCCGCAAGGTCATGGACTTGTCCCCGTCGGGTATCCGTCGCCATCTTGACCTGAACAAGCCCATCTATGCTAAGACGTCCGCCTATGGCCATTTCGGCCGCAAGGCTGGCCGCGACGGTTCCTTCTCCTGGGAGAAGCTGGACCTGGTCAAGCCGCTCAAGGACGCGATCAAGGCTTGATCTGAATGACGGAACAGGAACGCAGGACAAGGTCGACCGAAGCCTTCTTCGGTCGACGCAAGGGTAAGCCGTTGCGCGACCAGCAGGTCGGGCGAATGGAAACCATCCTGCCGGAGCTGAAGGTCGACCTTAGCGCAGCCGTGCCGGCTGACCTCAAGTCGCTCTTTTCTGTGCCCGTCGACAGGCTTCGCCTCGAAATCGGCTTCGGGGGCGGCGAACATCTCGTTCACCGCGCCCGTAACAACCCGACCACCGGCTTCATCGGTGTCGAACCCTTTATCAATTCCATGGCCAAGCTCCTGGCCGTCGTCGAGGCTGAAGGCCTGACGAACATCCGCGTTTACGATGACGACGCGACCCAGCTCCTCGACTGGCTGCCTGAGGGGCAGATCGATCAGATTGATCTCCTCTATGCCGACCCCTGGCCGAAGAAGCGCCACTGGAAGCGCCGCTTCGTCTCGCAGGTGAACCTCGAGCGTTTCCACAAGGTCCTGAAGCCGGAAGGCATCTTCTGCTTTGCCTCCGACATCGACACCTATGTCAACTGGACGCTGCAGCATTGCCGCGATCATGGTGGGTTTGAATGGACGGCGCGCAATGCAGCCGACTGGCTCACGCCCTATGAGGGCTGGCCGGGAACGCGCTACGAGGCCAAGGCCCGTCGGGAAGGCCGCTCATCGGCCTATCTCACATTCCGCAAGCGCTGATTCACATCCGCTTGGGATGCGATTGTCCGCTGCACCGATCAGTGCAGCGATACGGTCTTCAGATCGTCTTCCGCGGCCTTGAAGAAAGTGCTCGAGCGGTTGTCGGTGAGAAGGATTGGCGTGCCGTCAGCGGCAAACAGGGCCCAGAGATCCAGCGTCGGGTCGATTTCCGGGGCCTCCGGGAAGCAGCGGGAGACTTCGTCCGATTTCATCTTGCGGATGTAGCCCACTTCGCCGGCACCAAGATGCGCCAGTTCGGATTTCGTCAGACGGGCTGAAGCTTCTTTAAGTAACATTCCGATCCTCCGCGAATGAGGGAGAGGCGGCCGAACATCGCCGCGAGTCTCATTCTGCGGTGGAGATGTTAATTTTCCTTACCAGATGCACCGGATCGTGCCGGATGATCTCGATCGCAAGCAGACCGTTGCGAAGCGAGGCGCCCGTGACTTCCATCCCATCTTCGATGGCGAAAACCCGCTGGAACTGCCGTGAGGCGATACCGCGGAACAGATAGTCCGCCTCCTCGCGCTCCGCCTGCTTTCCCCGAATCACCAGCTGGTTGGCCTCGACGCTCACATCCAGTTCGTTCTCGGCAAAGCCGGCGACCGCCAGTGTCACCCGCAGCCGCTCGACCCCTTTGTGCGTCGGCAATCGCTCGATGTCATAGGGCGGATAACCATCGCTTCCGCGGGGTCGCCGAAAGGCGCTGCCATCGCCCGTGTCGAAGGTGATGATGAATGCTTCCGTGGGCAGTCTGTTGCGTGTCATTTCATTCCCTTGTTCAGCCCGTTGGGGACTGTACGCCTGACCGGAATATGGGAAATCACGTTCCGCCCGGCAAGCACTCTCTTGCTTGACAAACGTCCAATCGCGTTCCAAGCCTCGGCCATCAGACCTTAGGATTGCTCCATGACAGAACCCCGCAAGATCATCATCGACACCGACCCCGGTCAGGACGATGCCGCCGCCCTGATGCTCGCCTTTGCAAGCCCTGACGAACTCGAGCTGCTCGGCATCACGACTGTGGCCGGCAACGTGCCGCTGAGGATGACAAGCCGCAACGCCCGCATCGTCTGCGAGCTGTGCGGGGAGACAGGCCGGCGCGTCTTCGAAGGGGCCGATCGTCCGATGGTGCGTCCGCTCGTCACCGCCGAACACGTTCATGGCAAAACCGGCCTCGATGGTGCCGTGCTGCCGGAACCGACGATGGCAGTCGAGGGTCAGCACGCCGTCGACTTCATCATCGAGACGTTCCGCAACGAGCCTGCCGGCACCGTGACGCTCTGCACGCTTGGACCGCTCACCAATATCGGTCTTGCACTTCAGAAGGCACCGGATATCGCCCCGCGTGTCAAGGAACTGGTGATGATGGGCGGCGGCTTCTCCGAGGGGGGCAACATCACGCCGGCCGCCGAGTTCAACATCTATGTCGATCCGCACGCCGCCGCTGCCGTCCTCGGTTCGGGCATCCCTGTCACCATCATGCCGCTCGATGTCACCCATCAGCTGATGACCACCAAGGCCCGCGTTGCCCGCTTGGCTGCGCTCGGCACCCGGCCAGCCAAGGTCATGGTTGAATGGCTGGAATTCTTCGAGCGCTTCGATGAAGAAAAATACGGCTCCGACGGTGGTCCGCTGCATGATCCGACGGTCGTTGCTTATCTGCTCAAGCCGGAGCTGTTCGGCGGACGCCACTGCAACGTCGAGATCGAGTTGCAGTCCGAGCTGACGGTCGGCATGACCGTCGTCGACTGGTGGCGGGTATCCGGTCGCACGCCGAATGCGACCTTCATGCGCAGCGTCGACGCCGACGGTTTCTTCGATCTCCTGATCGAGCGCTTCGCACGCCTCTGATCGACAATCAAAGAAGGGGCGCTGCATCGGCAGCGCCCGTTCTTTCCTTTATCCGGACTTTTAGGCTCAGAACTCTTCCCAATTGTCAGCGCTGGCCGACGCTCCGCCTGCCGCCGCCACCTTGCGCGGCGCAGGGGAAGCGGCATGCGTCCTGGCAACTGGGACAGTTGGAGCAGCAGCCGTGCGCATGGTTGCTGCGGTTGCACGAAGTGCCGATCCTGCCGAGGATGCGCCGTTCACCTGGAACTTCGCCACCAGGCCACGCAACGTGTCGGACTCGCTGCGCAGTGCCATGCTGGCCGCCGTCGTTTCTTCGACCATGGCTGCATTCTGTTGCGTCACCTGGTCCATCTGATTGACCGCGGCGTTGACTTCCTTGAGACCCGATGCCTGCTCGCTGGCCGAGGCGGAGATCTGACGGATAAGGCCGTTGATCTGCATGACCTGCTGGGAGATTTTCTCCAGCGTCTGCCCGGCCTGGCCGACAAGTTCTACGCCGTCCTTGACCTGGGCTGCGGACGCGTTGATCAGCGCCTTGATTTCCTTGGCAGCGGTGGCCGAGCGCTGTGCAAGCTCGCGCACTTCCTGAGCAACGACGGCAAAGCCCTTGCCCGCTTCCCCGGCACGCGCCGCCTCGACGCCTGCATTGAGAGCCAAAAGATTGGTCTGGAAGGCGATTTCATCGATCACGCCGATGATGCGCGAGATTTCCTGTGAGGACTGCTCGATGCCCTGCATGGAGGCGACGGCCTTCTGCACGACTTCGCCCGAGGTCTCGGCATCCTTCACGGCAATCGACACGGTGTTGGCAGCCGTACCTGCATTGTCGGCGCTGGAATTGACCTGCTCGGTGAGCTCGTTAAGAGCTGCAGCAGTCTCCTCCAGGCTGGCTGCCTGCTGTTCGGTACGCTTCGACAGATCGGCCGCACTTTCCGAGATCTCGCTGGTGCCGGCGGCGATATTGACGACACTGCCATTGACCGAGGCGATGGCCTGTTCGAGGCTTGCCACCGCGTCATTGAAGTCGCGCTTCAGCGCGCCGTATTCACCCGGGAACTCATCCGAAATCCGGTAGGTGAGATTGCCCTGCGAGAGCTGGGCAAGGCCGCTTCCGAGTGCGGTGACGACATGCTGCTGGACCGACGCAGACGCGTTGCGCTCCTCCTCGTTGCGACGGCGTTCGCCTTCAGCGGCCTTGCGCTGAACATCGGCCTCCGCGGCCAGCGTATGGCTCTCGGCAAGCTTGTGCCGGAAGCCGTCCAGCGCCTTGGCGACCAGGCCGATTTCGTCTGAGCGGTGCTGGTTCGATACCTCGCCCTCATAGTCGCCCTTTCTCATCCGTTCGACATCGCCGACCAGGCCGTGCAGTGGCCGCTGGGCCAGCGAGCGAACGGCAAGGAAGAGTGCAATCATCACGGCGCCGAGCACGATCAGGCCACCGACGATCATCATCAGGGTCTGCGCCTCGACCGGCGCGTTGATGGCCGCATGTGGAATGTCGATGATGACCGCCCAGGTGGTGTTCACGCCGGGAACGGCAAACGGATAGAGGAGGCGATCGAAACCGTCACCGGCGGTGTCGGCGAGGTCCTTGACGACGCTGCCGGTGCCGCTGGAAAGCGCCGTCTTCAGAGCGTCTGCACCTTCGGCCTCATAGGGCTTCATCAGCAGGTCATCCGCCGGTGCGACAAGCCATTGCTGGCCCTGAGCAACGAGCAGCACGCGGCCCGTTTCGAACGGCTTCAGCGCCTTCAGCTTGTCGGAAAGAGATTTCAGCGAAATGTCGACGCCGGTCACCCCGATCATCTTGCCGCCCGAAACGACCGGATAGGCAATCGAACTCATCGTCGTCGGGACATCCGTGCCCTCGGCGAGATAGGGCGCGGTGATCGCACCCTTGCCGCTCTTGGCAGCCAGCGCATACCACTCGGCCGGATAGTCGGCGCGGAAGGTGGAAAACTGGATTTCGCCATCCTTGTTCTTCGACCAGTAGGGCGTGAAGTAGCCGTCGTCATTGGCCGACAATTCCTTCTTGCCCTTAACCTCATCCAACTGCCCGTCGATCGCGCGCGGCTCTTCCGCCATCCAGCTGCCGAAGGCAAAGGGGTTCTGTTCCAGATTGGCTTTCAGCACGTTGGTGATGCCGAGGCGATCAAGGGACTTGCCGTTATGGCCGCGTCCGATGACACCGGACATTGTGCGCGCGGCGCTGGCAAGTTCACCGATGTCACCGGCGATTTCGCGGGCGATGGCTTTCGCCTCGGCGTTTGCCTGCTGCATGGTGAGCGAATGAACTCGATCGCGGGTCTGGGAAATCAGAACGAGATTTGAAAGGAAGAGCACCAAGCCAATGGCAATGCCAGTGACGACGAGAAGCTTGGCGGCAATCGAACGGCTGAAAAAGGCGAACATGGGAGCCTCGACAAGGGAGGTTCTGGACGCAGAGACATTCGTTCCACGCCGTCATGGCGCAGCCGGGCGCGCGCCGGCGCACCCTGAGTGCCGGCAATGCTATGTTCCATTGTTTAAGGTTGAATAAATCAGATCAGCAGATTCTGACGTGTGTCAGAGCGAGGCTTCGACCTCTGCCGCAAGTGGTATTGCCGGCTGGGCGCCAGGCTTGAGGCAGGCCAGGGACCCGGCCACCGCTGCCCGTCGCAGCGCATCGCCGAAGGCGAGCCCTGCGTCGAGGCTTGCTGCCAGATAGCCGCAGAAGGTGTCGCCGGCACCGACAGTATCGACGGGCACGATCTTTAAGCCCTTGGTCCGGTGCAGCGTCCCGCCTTCCGCGGCAATGACGCCATCGGCACCCAGTGTGACGATCAGCGTCTGTCCGGTCTTCCCGTGCATGTCGAGAAGGATCTGCTCGCGTTGGTCGGCGGCAAGGCCCTCCTGGCCAACCAGACGTTCGAATTCCGTTTCGTTGGCCACCACGATGTCGGCGAGACGGGCAAGCTCTTCCGTTTCCGCGATAAGGGGAGCGGTGTTGAGCACCGTTCGAACACCACGGGCCTTGGCTGACAAGAGTGCAGCCTTCACCGACGCCGGTGGTACTTCGAGCTGCAGCATAAGGATATCGCCGGCTGCACTGTCGGAGACGGCCTTCTCGGCCTGTTCGGTGCCCACGGTTCCGTTGGCAGCCGGGACAACGGCAATCATGTTCTCGCCATCCCCGCCAACAAGAATGAGGGCTGTGCCTGTCGGACCCTCGACCCGTGCAACGCCCGAAAGGTCGGTTCCGGCCTTGTCCAGAAGATCAAGCGCCGGGTCCGCAAACTCATCGCGACCAACGGCACCAACCATGCGAACGCTGGCGCCAGCGCGCCGCGCGGCGAGAGCCTGGTTCGCACCCTTGCCGCCCGCTGCCGTCGCAAATCCCGTTCCCGGCACCGTCTCGCCCGGCTTTGGCAGGCGTGGTGTGGTGGCAACGAGGTCCATGTTGATGGAGCCGAAGACAGTGATCATGGGCGAGAGGCCTCCTTGAGGGTTCTGCGCTCTTTTGGACCGGGTCTCAGTCCTCGTCAACAACCCTGAGCTTGAGCAGGCCGGTGCGACTCTCGACCGCGCGCGAGGGTGCATCATCGTCCTCGGCCCGCCCGCCGGGCGTCTCGAATTCCATCGCCTCGATCTTGGCACCGCGTTTGGCCAGCTTGTCGGATGAAGTGATGATCATCTCGACGTCCTTCTGGGCCGCGAGGCAATGGCTCTGCCGCTTGCGCGTCCGGTCGTCGAGACGGCTCAGGTCCTCCATCAGCCGGATGACTTCCCCTTGGATCAGGTGTGCCTGCTCGCGCATGCGCTGGTCCTTGAGCACGGCCTGGATCACCTGGATCGAGAGCATCAATAGCGAGGGCGACACGATCACCACCTTCTGCCGATGCGCTTTCTGCACCACGCCTTCGAAATTCTCATGGATCTCGGCAAAGATCGATTCCGACGGCACGAACAGGAAGGCCATGTCCTGTGTTTCGCCGGCAATCAGGTACTTCTCCGAGATATCGCGGATATGCACCTCCATGTCCCGGCGGAACTGCTGCGACGCGACCTTCTTCTGGTCCGGGTTCTCCGTTTCCCGGATCACGTTCCAGGCTTCCAGCGGGAACTTCGCGTCGACGACCAGCGGCGGCGAACTGTTCGGCATCCGGATCACGCAATCCGGTCGGGATCCGTTGGAAAGCGTTTTCTGGAACTCGTAGGCGCCCATCGGCAGCCCGTCGGCGACAATCGTCTCCATGCGCGACTGCCCGAAGGCGCCACGTGTCTGCTTGTTGGAGAGGATCGCCTGCAGCCCCACCACGTCCTTCGCCAGCGACTGGATGTTGTTTTGCGCCGCATCGATGACCGCCAGCCGTTCCTGCAGTGTGCGCAGGTTGTCATGGGTGGACTTTGTCTGCTCGGTGATCGTGGCACCCAGGCGGTGCGTCATACCGTCGAGCCTCTGGCTGATCGACTGGTTCAGTTCTGCCTGTCGGCTGCCGAAGACCTCGGCCATCGTGGCAAGCCGGCCCTGCATCTCGGCCTGCGCCTTCAGGAGTTCGGCAAGCCGCGCCTCGGCCGCTTCGTCGCGGCGCGTTGTTTCTTCCGCCTGCCGTGCCCTCGCGGCAGATGCCCGCATCGAAACCACGATGAGCGCAACAACGGGCAGCAGCACGACTGCAGCGGCGAGCGCCACGAGGAACGTGGGTGAAAGGGTGACTGAGCCGATGGTCACCGCCGGAATGTCCTGAATGTTCATGCGTTGACCATACCTGATTCGTATGGGCGAAACAGATCAAAGAGTGAACAAGTCCGGGCGTCCGTGCCGATGACTTGCCGATTGCAAAAAATTTTAGACGCCAGATTTGACGAAGCGCAAGTGACGGGGCGGTTGCCCGTCGTTTTGCGCATCAAGGCGAAAAACAGCCCGTGCCAGGCAACCAAAACTTTACCATTTCGGCGCTCCCTTGAACAGATCCATCAGCAGAAGCTGATATTGCCTAGAGTTGCAGAAAGACGCGTGCGCCATGTCCCAAGCCGACAATTCTGATCTCAAGAATCGCCTTCGTTTTCTGGGGCTTGACGACAAGGGGCGGGAAACGCTGAGGCGACTGGGGCCGGTCATCAGCAGGAACATCGGCGACGCCCTCGGCATCTTTTACGATAAGGTGCGCAAGGTGCCGGATACGGCCGCCTTCTTCCGCAACGATGATCACATGAAGAGCGCCAAGAAGCGACAGGAAGACCACTGGGGCATCGTCGGCACGGCCGAATACAACGACAGCTATGTCGAGGGGGTGACCAAGGTCGGCAAGGCTCATGCCCGCATCGGCCTTGAACCGCGCTGGTACATCGGCGGCTACGCGCTCGTCCTGGAGCAGCTGGTCCACGCCGTTGCCCGCGAGCGCTGGCCGAGCCGCTTCGGCCGGCAGAAATCCGCGGTGCTGGCAGAGGAGATCTCGGTCATTGTCAAGGCCGCCCTTCTGGATATGGACTATTCCATCTCCGTCTACCTCGCCATCCTTGCCGATCAGCGCCACGCGGCAGAAGAGGCCCGCCTGAAGGCCGAAGCCGAACAGGCAACGGCCATTGCGGCTCTGCGCGGCGTGCTGGCCAAACTGTCCGCCGGTGATCTCGACGCCCGTCTGCCGGGCGACCTGCCGGCTAACTTCGTGCAGATGGCACAGGACTACAACGCCTCCATCGATGCCTTGCGCTCGACCATCGTGACCGTGCGCCAGTCGGCCGACGAGATCTTCAAGTCGACCGCTGCCATATCCGATGCCACGGACGATCTTGCCCAGCGAACCGAGCAGCAGGCCGCCGGTCTGGAAGAGAGCACTGCGGCCCTGCACGAACTCACTCAGAATGTCACGTTGACCGCCGATGGTGCCAAGGAAGCGTCGCAGGTCGTCGGCGTGGCGCTGCATGAGGCCCGGGCTTCCGAGGAGGTCGTCTCGCGCGCCGTCCATGCCATGGGCGCGATCGAGAAATCCTCCGATGAAATCTCGAAGATCATCGGCGTCATCGACGAGATCGCATTCCAGACCAATCTTCTCGCCCTCAATGCGGGAGTCGAGGCGGCCCGTGCCGGCGAGGCCGGACGTGGTTTCGCCGTTGTCGCCCAGGAGGTGCGCGAACTGGCTCAGCGCTGTGCCAACGCGGCACGAGAAATCAAGAACCTGATCTCGCAGAGCTCCACGCAGGTGAACTCCGGCGTGAGCCTCGTCAACAATGCCGGTGATGCCCTTGGCAAGATCATCGTGCGTATCGGCGAAATCAACGACATCGTCTCGAAGATCGCGCTTGCAGCCTCGGATCAGTCGGGTGGTTTGCGTGAGGTCAACATCTCGGTTGCTTCCATGGACCAGATCACCCAGCGCAATGCCGCCATGGTCGAGGAGAGCTCCGCCCAGACGGCAACCCTGCGCGAAGAGGCCGGACGTCTTGTCCAGTCCCTCCAGGGTTTCAAGACCACGGGAACCTGGTCGCAGCCCGCTGCCCACGCCACCGGCGGTTTCCGAATGGCGTCGTAGCGAGACACATGGTCGGCGCGGCGGGGCTCGTGCTCCGCCGTTTAGAAACTGTTCAGCAAAGCATGACAGTTCTCATTGACAACAATCAACTGAGAGTTCGCATTCCAACATGACCCTGAAATCCCAGAATGATCTGTCCGAACGCCTCGAATTTCTCGAGATCGATCAGAAGACCCGCAGCACGCTTGCCGAGCTGCGCCCATCAATCAGGGACGTGATCGGCGGTGCTCTGGACAAGTTCTATGCCAAGGTCTCCAGGACCGGAAAGACGGCCGCGCATTTCCGCGATGGCGCTCATATGAACGGCGCAAAGAACGCCCAGATCGGTCATTGGGACAAGGTCGCCGGCGGCAATTTCGATGAAAACTATGTCCAAGGTGTCACAGCCGTCGGCAAGGCGCATGCCCGGATCGGGCTTGAGCCGCGCTGGTATATCGGCGGTTATTCGATGCTGGTTGGGGAGCTGCTGACGGGTGTGCTCGTCAAGCATTGGCCTTTCCCGTTCGGCAAGCAGCATGCCGCATCGCTTGCCGACAAGATGCGGGCGATCGTCAAGGCCGCCATGCTGGACATGGACTATTCGATCTCCGTCTATCTGGACGAACTGGAAACCCGCCGCAAGGCGCTCGAAGAAGAGCGCGCCCGCTTTGAAGCCGATCAGACGATCGCCATGGAGCACCTGCGCCGCGGTCTGGAAGCGCTTGCCCAAGGCGATTTCGAAGCCCGCATGACGACCGACCTTCCTGAAAACTTCAAGGAGATGGCAGGCTACTACAACGACACAGTCGACCGTCTCAACACCTCCTTCGCGGCAATCCGTCGCGCCTCGGAAGGCATCCTGACCGGCACCGATGCCATCGCCCACGCATCGAGCGAGCTTGCAAGCCGGACGACGCGGCAGGCAGGCGGCGTCCAGGAAAGCTCGACCGCCCTGCAGCAGCTGTCGGTCAGCGTCAGCCAGACGGCAGCGAACGCCGAACGAGCATCGCAGGAAGTGCGCGATACGCAAAGCCAGGCGAAGACCTCAGGCACGGTGGTCTCGCAGGCCGTCTCGGCAATGGGTGCAATCGAGAAGTCCTCGACCGAGATCTCCAAGATCATCGGCGTCATCGACGAGATCGCTTTCCAGACAAACCTTCTGGCCCTCAACGCCGGTGTCGAAGCAGCGCGCGCCGGAGATGCCGGGAAGGGGTTCGCGGTGGTGGCCCAGGAAGTCCGCCAGCTTGCCCAGCGCTCAGCCGACGCGGCCAAGGAAATCAAGCAGCTGATTTCGCAGAGCTCCGATCAGGTGAAGGCGGGTGTAGGTCTCGTGACCGGCACGGGCGAAGCCTTGAACGACATCATCACGCGCATCGATGCCATCGATGCGTTCGTCTCCGACATCGCCGCGGCCGCCAAGGATCAGGCGATTGGCCTCAATGAGGTGAACCAGGCGACGCGCAGCATGGATGTCCTGACCCATGAAAACAGCGAGATGGTCGAGCGCACCTCGGAGGAAACCCGCCGGCTGCGCGGCGAGGTCGCCTCGCTCGTGGAGCAGCTGTCCCAGATCCGCACGCGCGGCGACAGGCGGGGTCCGGACACCCGACGCGCTGCGGAACGCCGGGTGGCCTGACAAGCCCACAAACGAGGAAACGGAAGCGTTTTTTCCGTTTCCTCTCTTCAGAACTTGCGCTAAGGGAGGCCATGACTATCAAGCCTCTAATCATCCTGCCCGATCCCCTGCTGCGTCAGGTATCCGCGCCCATCGAGCGCGTTGATGCCGAGCTGGAGCAGTTCATCGACGACATGCTTGAAACCATGTACGAGGCTCCCGGCATCGGGCTCGCCGCGATCCAGGTCGGCGTGCCGCGACGCCTTCTCGTGATCGATCTCTCCAAGGAAGATGAGGGTCGAAAGCCACTCGTCTTCATCAACCCCGAGATCCTCACGAGCTCAGACGAGCGCTCGGTCTATGAGGAAGGCTGCCTGTCGATCCCGGATTATTACGCCGAGGTCGAACGCCCGGCCGCAATCACGGTCAAGTCGATCGGCCGTGACGGCAAGGAACAGCTGACGGAAGCGGACGGCCTGCTCGCCACTTGCCTTCAGCACGAGATCGACCATCTCAATGGCGTACTCTTCATTGATCACATCTCCCGTCTGAAGCGCGAGATGGTCATCAAGAGGTTCACCAAGGCCGCCCGTCAGAAGATCTGATCCTGGGTCTGATCAACCCCGCGCTTTGAGGCAGTCACGATGGCACTTCGCATCATCTTCATGGGCACGCCGGATTTTTCCGTCGCGACCCTGAAAGCGCTGCATGCGGCGGGCCACGAGATCATTGCCACCTATTCGCAGCCACCGCGCCCCGGTGGCCGTCGTGGTCTCGACCTGCAGAAGTCGCCGGTCCATCAGGCCGCCGAAGACCTCCGCATCGAGGTCCGCCACCCCCTGAACTTCCGTGACCAGACCGATCGCGAGGCCTTCATCGCGCTGAACGCAGACGTCGCCGTGGTCGTCGCCTATGGCCTGCTGCTGCCGGAGGCGATCCTCAACGGCACGCGGCTCGGGGCCTATAACGGCCATGCCTCTTTGCTGCCGCGCTGGCGGGGTGCAGCACCGATCCAGCGCGCCATCATGGCCGGTGATGTCGAAACTGGCATGATGGTGATGAAGATGGACAAGGGCCTCGACACCGGCCCTGTCGCGCTCACCCGTAAGGTCACGATCGGCCCCGACATGACCGCCGGCGAACTACATGATGCCCTGAGCCTCGTCGGCGCCGAAGCCATGGCCGAGGCGATGGCGAAGCTTGAAGCCGGTGAGCTCTCAATCATCCAGCAAGCCGACGACGGTGTGCTCTATGCGGCCAAGATCGACAAGGCCGATACCCGTGTCGACTTCTCCCGCGCCGCCGCCGACGTGCACAATCATATCCGCGGCCTCTCGCCATTTCCGGGCGCCTGGACCGAGATCGAGGTCAATGGCAAGCCCGAGCGCGTCAAGCTGATTGCCTCGCGTCTCGCCGAGAAAGAAGGCGCTTTGGCAGCGCCAGGCACTGCCCTTGATGATCACTTGACGATCGCCTGTGGCACGGGTGCTGTGAGCCTCGTGCGTTTGCAGAAGGCTGGCCGCAAGGCGCTGAGCGCTGAGGATTTCCTACGCGGCACGCCCTTGCCCAAGGGCACGGTGATCGCCTGATGCCCCGCTTCCGAATGACCGTCGAATATGATGGCTCGGCCTATGTCGGCTGGCAGCGCCAGGAAAACGGTCACTCCATCCAGGCGGCCCTCGAACAGGCGATCCTCTCGCTGACCAGTGAAGCCGTCGTCATCCGTGGCGCAGGCCGCACTGATTCCGGCGTGCATGCCATGGGCCAGGTCATCCATGCCGATCTCTCCCGAGACTGGGTGCCGCACAGGCTGCGCAATGCGTTGAATGCCCACCTCGCAATGGCGTCCGAGCAGGTGGCCGTGCTCGACGTTCAGGCTGTGCCGGACGACTTCGACGCCCGCTTTTCGGCCCTGCGCCGTCACTATCTTTACCGGATCATCACCCGCCCGGCGCGTCTGGCGCTTGAGGACAAGCGGGCCTGGTGGGTGCCGAAGATGCTCGACCATGAGGCCATGCACGCCGCTGCCCAGCAGCTCGTCGGCCATCACGACTTTACCACCTTCCGCTCAGCCCATTGCCAGGCGGCAAGCCCCGTGCGCACGCTCGATAGCCTGGATGTGACCCGCTCGGGCCATCTCATCGAGATCCGCGCCACGGCCCAGAGTTTCCTGCACAATCAGATCCGCTCGTTTGCCGGCACGTTGAAGCTCGCCGGCGAGGGCAAGATGACGCCGGCGGATGTCCGTGCAGCCCTTGAGGCCCGCGACCGGTCTGCCTGCGGCCCGGTTGCGCCGCCAGAGGGACTGTTCTTCATGCGGGTGGATTATCCCGGCGATGAGCCGGCGAAAGCCTGAGATAGCTGCTCAGCCGGGATAAACGCCGAGATAGCGTTCAAGCAATTCCGCGATGATCATCGACGGGACCAGCAGCACCATGATGATGGTGGAAACCATCAGCAACTGGTC